>JAGSHR010000297.1 GCA_029855985.1 Candidatus Njordarchaeota archaeon | reverse complement strand
GGGTACACCAACATAGATTGGTATAAGTTAACACTCTTCATAATAGCGAGCATACTCTCCGTTTTTGGAACAACTGGACTAAACATGTACTATGATAGAGACATTGATGCAATAATGTTCAGAACAAAAAAACGACCACTACCAGACCAAAGACTAGACCCAGACGAGGCATTCTTCGTATCATTACTAATGGCAGTAATAGGAATACTCATTGGCTTCGAGATAAACTTTTGGACGGGAATCGCGGTTTTCCTCGGATTCTTCATTGACGCCTTTGTGTACACTGTCCTTTTAAAGAGGAGAACAGTGCTGAACATTGTTATGGGAGCATTCGCTGGAGGCATGTTACCATTCGGAGGTTACATGGTTGTAACAGAGAAACCAGACATATACTCCATAATATTATTACTTATAGTTTCCCTTTGGGCAATAATACACATATGGTTCATCGCAATCTACTACATAGAGGATTACAGAAAAGCAAACATACCAATGTTCCCAGTAATATACGGAGAAAGTAAAACAGCTAAACTAGGAATCCTAGTCGTGTTACTCATAGAAAGCCTCGTCCTATACATGTGGTACACAAACTTCATAGGAATATACACAGTAATCATAAGCGGAATGATGACAATCGGCATAATCATATCAATCATCAGATACCTAAGAAATAGAAACAAAGAGACAGTGAGAAAAATATTCAAGTTCCTAAGCCCCTACCTAGGAATAACCCTGCTCTCAATAGCATTCGAAAGAAGCCTCCTATATTTAATCGGACTCCCCATCTAAAAAATTTTTTACATATTTGATCTGTTTATTTAATTATTAATTAATTTTCTTTCTTAGCGGATCACAAATATCCTCATTTTCCTTGTGTGGTAATTCAAATATATTTTCCCTCCTTAAAGGGATATTTTTTATATTTTTTATCCCTATTAATAGGGATAAATATTATGGGTTAACAAAAGGGAAAGTTTTGAAGAGGGAAATTTTCAAACAACTAATTGTAGAATTCTGGGATAGTGAACTCCCAGAACTTGTGCCAAGGCACAAATTTTTCAACATCTTAGAATCAAAGAAACCCGTAGCGATAATCGGCCCCAGACGCTCTGGGAAAACATTTTTTATTTTCCAACTAATAAAGGAACTCCTAGAGCAAAAAGTAGAAAAGGAGAAAATATTATATTTAAACTTCGAGGACAATAGATTAATTCCACTTGAGAAAGGCGATGAGGAGGAAGCTCTTGAAGCCTACTACGAATTAAACCCAAGGGGCAAAAAGGTTGAAAAATACTTCTTTTTCGACGAGATACAAAACTTACCGAACTGGCAATCATTCATTAGGAGGATCCAAGACAAGGAGAAGGCACGAATTTTCATAACTGGTTCAAGTTCAAAAATGCTCAAAAGCGAACTAGCGAAAGAGTTAAGGGGAAGAGTTATATACCATGAAATGCTCCCATTCTCATTCCTTGAGTTCCTTGAGGCGAAAGGAGTAAAAATCGATAAAAAAACACTATACGGCTCAAGAAGGTATATAGCGCTGAAGCTCTTAGATGATTACCTTGAATATGGCGGATACCCAGAGGTAGTGTTAGAAGAAAATAAAATAATGAAGCTCAGAATCCTCCAATCGTACTTTGATACAATGCTATATAAGGACATAATAGAAAGGTACAACATAGAGAATAGACAACTACTCATAGGACTTCTAAAATTCATGTTAACGAACATAGGGAACCTATTCTCCATTAACTCATACTACAGGTTAGTTAAACAGAAAATGAGAGTAAGCAAAAACACAATAAACAACTATGTTAATTACATAGAGGACTCTATGATAATCTATAGGCTCCCAAAATACGCGAAATCAACAAAAGAAAAAGAAATAACACCGAGAAAAATCTACGCAGTCGACACAGGACTAAGAAACGCAGTAACACCGAGAAAAAACTTAGTAGCATTGTTTGAAAACTTCATATATTTGCATCTTCTAAGATTAACCTACAAATATCCATGGCTAAAACTATACTACTGGAAAAGCGGAAAGAGCAACGAGGTAGACTTTATATTAACCAATAGAGAAGAACCCATATATGCAATACAAGCCACTTATATGATACAGGATGAAATGACAATGAGAAGGGAAGCCAGAGCACTAGAGATAGCTATGAAAGAACTAAATGTTGATGGAATCATTGTGACAAGAAACCAAAAAACACGATACGAAAACATTGAAGTAACAAGCACACTAGACTTCTTAATTAATAAATTAAAGGAGTTGGAAGAGAAAATAATCTAATTTGGTCTATCGAATATATTTTTCTCTAGTAACATGTAAACAAGATTTTTTTGGATTTCTAGTCCATGTAGTATCCTCCGTTTACGTCTATGACTTCTCCTGTTATGTAGTCGTTTTCTATTAGGAATGTTACTGTTTTTGCTACTTCTTCTGGTGTTCCGAATCTGCCCATTGGTACCCTTGATAATATTTTCTTTTTTCTTTCTTCTGGTAGTTTCGCTATCATTTCTGTTTCTATTGGTCCTGGTGCTATCGCGTTCACTGTTATGTTGTGTGGGAGCAATTCTTGTGCTACCGAAAATGTTAACCCGATTAGTCCTGCTTTTGACGCTGCGTATGCTGGCCCTACTGTTCCTCCCATTTTTCCCGCTACAGAGGAGATGTTTATGATTTTGCCTTCCCCGTTTTTAATCATTATTGGGGCTACCGCTTTTATGCAGTTGAATGCCCCTTTTAAGTTCGTGTTTAGTATGGTGTCCCATTCCTCGTCGGTTATCTCCATTACCGAAAATGTTTTCGCTATTACACCAGCATTGTTTACGAGTATATGTATTGTCCCAAAATCCTTCAAGATTTCTTCAACCATCTTTTTGACTTGGTTGTAATCAGCTACGTCTGCTCTGTATGCTCTAGCTTCTCCACCTTGTTCTTCTATTTCTTTAACTACTTTTTCTGCCAGTTCTTTGTTAGTTCTATAGTTCACCGCGATTTTTGCTCCCTTATCCGCGAGTTCCAAGGCGATAGCTTTACCTATCCCTCTAGAAGCACCAGTCACTAAGGCGACTTTACCTTTTATTTCCAATTTTCATTTCACCTCATATCGGAATATTGGTTTTTACTTTTGTGTTAAACTTTTCGAAAATTTTTATATATTCCTAATGATAATTATTATTCGGAAAGGTCGGAAAAAGGTGACTGCTCTGACAGAAAACAAATATCGACTTAAAATCGGATCGAAAGGAGAAATATATACAACGAGGGAAATAAGAAAACTAATTGGACTAGAACCATCGAGTGAAGCAATAGGAATAATAACTAAGGATGGGCTCCTCATAAAACCGAAAAAATCTCTTAAAGCTTTGATCAAAAAAAGAAAACCACTCATAAAACTGACAATAGAAGAGTTCGAAAAACTATCAGAAGAAGCCCAACAGGAGAGACTAAAGACTCCTCCTTTCTTAAAACCTAAATAGATAACGCAGAATTAACCCAATCAACCAATTCCACACGAGGCCCTATTTTTGTGGTTAAAAGCAGTATAACACAAATGGATCATATTTTTTTAATAATCTTCCACCAAATTTTTCATAAAAGTTTATTGCTTCTAGGTTAGGGAAAGTGACTACGCACGGGATTTTTTTCATTTCTTTTAGGCGTTTTATTGCATGTTCAAAAAGCATTTTTCCAATACCCTTTCCTTGGTATGCTGGGTGAACTGTGAATAACTCTATGAATCCTATATCTCCACGTTCTTCAAACTCTTTTGGTATCCACGGTATGTTTTTGCCCTTTAGATTATAGTTTAAAGCTATTGAACCAATAACTTCGTTATCGTTACCACTCGTCATTGCAAGGTAGACTTCATCCAACTCTTCATTTAATCTCCACTTTAGAAAGCTTCCGTACTTTTCCTCGAACTCAAAAGGCAAATTATCTGAATTAAGATTTGGTTTTTCCTCTGGTTTCAACCACTCCATGGCTGGGTACCTTCCGTTTGTTCCCTTGTACACGCTTATCAATAGGTCCAACAAGTATCGGTATACTTTCGGATTTCTCGGATCAAACTTTTCAATTTTAATTCTCAAATCTGGCATCTAGCATCAATCCCTAGAGAAGGCTATAATGCGCTTTTCAAAAACTTTTTTATGTTTGTCTCGCATTGATTAAGGATTTCAGGCGCTTTTTCGAGTTTCGCGTAAAGTTCATCAATGAATATGTATCCATCTCTAACTTTTAATCTTATACCCATTGTTTCACATTGCTTAAGTAACTCGTCTGCTTGTTTTCCCAAAATTTGCTTGCCCACGCCATATATTTTGGATAAGTTGATTAGTTTTTCTGCGACTGCGTTATATAAATCAATGAATTCTTTTAGGGTTGGATTTATGGACTCTGAAAGGTCAAAACCAAATTGAGTGACGGAGCTCTTTAAAACATCTTCCAATTCTGTTTCTAACTCTTTTACAAACCAATCAATGCTCTCGTCGAACTTAAACCATTCTTCACTCGGCTGTACTGCAAGAACAAAGAGAATGCCCTCACGGGTTTTCTCTGTATAGAACCTAAAATCCCCTGCGTCAATAACTCGAACAACTGTGTTGGAGAGCTCCTTTGCGATCGTGTTAATAGCTGAGAGTAAACCGCCTATAACATTAAATTTTTCGTGACTGGGATAGGACGCTAGGATTATGCCACTTTCATCAAACAACAGGATTTGCTTCAGAGTCAAGTTAATCGCTCTCACAAAATACTTCTTTTTTAAAAGATTGCTAATCCCCGATAGATGGCTTTATAATTTAATTAATGAATTCGAAGTTTAAAACTATTATTGGAAGTTAAACAAAAATTGAAAAATATTATTGGGGGAATTTAATGGAATCTAGAGGTTTGCAAGTTTCTCAATTAGTGGTCTAACATTCCTATCGTGATAATAAGCGCTATACGACAACACCAATCCAAGTATCAAATAGAGGAATGCCTTAATAAAATTGAAAAGTGATTCGTACATTTCTAGAAGGGCACCGCCTCCAACCACCTCAAGTATCTCCACCGCGGAATAAACTAATACTGTAATGGATAAGAGAAAAATGAAACCAAATAATATAAGCCAGTATAATGAACCCTCCCTCCTAGCTTTATAGAGTTTATAAGCATAGATAAGAGATAAAACATTCAATGAAATAACTCCGCCCAACAGGAAAAAGGAGATATAGGAACTCCAAAATAACTCTGTTTCAGCAAGTATAACGAAAGGCATTGGAATAACGGTCTTTAACGCTTTAAACCTATCTTCATAAATGTAATCGTGAAGACCAGTAAAAATGTAAACTGCTGATACTAGAATAAAAACGTTTGATAAGAATTCCGAAAAATCGTAGACAAATATGCCCCAATTGACTAGACCATAGTATGCGATCATATGAAAGATTACAGCAATCATCATGAAAACCGCTACATGAAACATAAAACGCATCTTAACCATTCTAAGATAGTATTTAATTGGGTAGATGAAAATTAAAGCGGCAACCAGGAACGTTAATAGAGTTGGATCCATACTTTAAACCTCCCTTAAATCTGAGTTCGATTATATTGATTTTATAACCTTAAATCCATTATGAGTAAAAAATAGGTGATTAAAAACATTTTACAAATTTTCTGATTCCTCAAAAATTTCATTATCTATCTCCTCATAAGTTTTATATTTTATTAACTCGTAGAACTCTTGCCTAGTCATCAATCTATCAAGAATGTTCTTTTGAGTTCCTTCTCTTTTAATTGTTTCTAAGACCTCTAAGATTGTCTTAGCTGAGGCCCTAAAAGTGGTAACTGGGAATATCACGAACTTATAACCCATTTCCTCAAACTTTGAAACGGGAATGTATGGGGTTTTCCCAAATTCTGTCATGTTAGCTAACAAGGGTGCTTTACAATTCTCAGCGAAGATCTTAAATTCCTCTTCACTTTTCAATGCTTCAGGGAAAATAACATCCGCTCCCGCCTTAACATAATGTTTCGCTCTATCAATAGCCTCGTCTAAACCAAGAACCCCCCTTGCATCTGTTCTAGCTATAATTACAAAATCCTTACTTCTCCTCGCTTTGACCGCAGCTCGAATTTTCTTTACCATGTCCTCTGCGGGTATGAGCTTTTTACCCGATAAGTGACCGCATTTTTTGGGCATCTCTTGATCCTCTATTTGGATAGCTGATGCGCCAGCGTCTTCTAATTCAACCACTGTTCTCATTACATTGAGGGTTTCTCCGAAACCAGTGTCTACGTCCACTATTAGGGGGATTGATATAACCTTTGTTATTAGCTTTGTGAAGAATGCTAACTCCGTTAACGTTATTATTCCCAAATCTGGCATGGCTAAGCTACCAGTTAGTGCTGCTCCACTTAAATACGCAGCCTTGAACCCCACTTTTTCGATTAGGAGCGCAGAAAAAGGATTGAATACTCCTGGGACAGTATATGTTTTATTATCTTTTAATAGTTCTCTAAGAGAGGATCTAGGGGTTTTGTGCTTGAGCAAATACAATTCTTTTCACCTTCGAAACGTTTTCTTTTGTGAAATCTTTTAACTTATTTGCATCTTAACGTTTTCGAAATTCTAAAATGAATATTTTTAACTGTGTTATACATCAATATCTTTTGGAACATCTTTTTCTAGGTAGTTCTCAAGGGGGCTAAAAATTTGGAATTAAAAAAGGCCGAGAGACTAGTTAAACTCGTTGAAAAATATGGTGGAACAGCTAATTTGCAAGCAGAAGAGAAATCGCTCTCAGTAAACTTGAAAGATTTGAAACTAAAACAAAAAGACTTCAAAAAAATTATGAAGGAACTAAGCAAGGTAGGAAGCGTGTATTCACTCGAGCTGATCCTATGGAACGTGGAACTAAAAGACGAGGGGGCGTCAATCGTTGCGGACGCCCTTAAGCAATTGGTAGGTCTATTAGAGTTAAGATTGAACCTTTGGAACACTAAAGTTGGAGACGAGGGATTAATAGAATTATCCAACGCGTTAAGCAAACACAGGGAATTAAATTTACTTGATTTCAATCTTCGAATCAACAATGTGACCGACGAAGGCGTTAAAAAGTTAGCAACGACAATTGGTAGTCTAATCAACCTTAGGGAACTTGCATTAAATCTCAGATTAAACTTTGTTGAAGTCGACGGTTTTAAAGCTTTAGGGGAGAATTTAGCAAAACTTTCAAATCTAGAAATCTTGGAACTCGATTATACGTCAAACAAGGTGAAAGACGAGGGCGCAAAAAGTTTGGCTAATGCCCTATCGAACATGCCTAAACTAAAGTACTTAGTTTTATTACTTGGTTCCACAGACATAGGAATTAATGGAGCCAAAGTACTTGCAAAAGCCATTAAAAAACTTAGCGAACTAGAAAAATTAACTCTAGAAATGTTTCGAAATTACGTTATGGACTTAGGCGCTGGAGCATTAATGGAATCCATAGCTTATTTGTCTAAGCTAAAAAGTTTACACCTTAACTTGGCCACAAATGGAATATCCATGTTTGGGATAGGGAGAATCCTGCAAACATTGAAAAACATGAATATAAACGAGTTATTCATAGCAATAGGCGGAAACCAAGATCCCGATGAGTTATCCCCAGTTATGGAGACTTTCAAAAAGGAAATGGAGGAGAAAGGTGTGAAAATAACCGTTGATAGCCTTTATTAATGGAAAAACGTTTTCCTTGGATTTCACCAGATCATTTTAGAATTTATAATTCAAGATACGTTTTAGATTTAACTGACTAGTGGTAATTGGGGGGCAAACAGTGAGAGTCATAATAATGACAGACGTATACTTACCTTTTCTCAGCGGTGTTTCAACTGTAACATACACGATCTCGAGAGAATTACCAAAGTTTGGTGTTGATACAGTTTTAGTTGCACCAGACCCTTATTTTCATTTTGGTAGAATTTACACTGAGTCAGCAGGGAGAACAATTGTTTTGCATCCATCTTTACCTTTACTTGGAGTGTACTCTGAACTCCGTTTCCCAACGAGGTATTACGACGCCGAGGACTTAATCATAGATGGGGACACGGTATTCCACATACACTCCCCAATGATCTTTGGGACAGCGGTGGTAAAAAATTTGAGAAACAAGAGGGATAAGGGTGACCATGATTTTGGGATCGTCGGAGTTTTTCACACAAGGATGAGCGATTTCATGTTGAAAAGGATGCCCCCCAAGTTCGCGGGAACATTAACGAGATTACTGGATTTCTACACGAAACACATTTTCAGAAGAATGGACGTTACAACGACTCTATCGAGCTTTATGAAAGATTTCTTGAAGCGAAAAATAGGGATAGAGAATGTTATAGTTATGCCTAACCCCTTAAACAGAGCTTACTACGCTAAACCCAAAAAAAGTATCGATGCTTATTATGATGACATAGAACCGGGTTCCTACTTCCTCTACTTGGGTAGAATAAGCCCAGAGAAAAATGTTGACTTACTAACCAAAATATTTTGCACAAAGAGAAAGAACGCGCCAAAACTATTACTCGCAGGAACAGGTCCAATACTAGAGAAACTCAAAGTAGCCTACAGAAACACTAACTGCACATTCCTAGGAAGAGTGGACTTCAAAGTCCAAAAATCACTATACAGAGATGCTATAGCACTAGTATCAGCGTCAGACTTTGAAACCCAAGGCATGGTTTTCCTAGAAGCCATGGCTCAGGGAACACCCGTAATCGCCTACCATAAAGGAGGGCAAATAGACTACTTAAAACACGAATACAATAGTTTAATATTCAAAGACCCAGCGGAGATACCAACGCTAGCGAAAAAATTAATGAAAAACGAAGAGCTAAGAGAAATATTGGGAACAAATGCGAAGAAAACAGCACACAAATTCCACCCAGAAAGCCTAATGCCCAAATACAAAAAACTCTTCGAGAAAACACTAGAACATGCGACAAGAAGATAAAACCATGATGTATAAAAAAAATAACATAAACAAATAATTTAATTTAAAACCATGTTTTTTAAAATTTCACTAAATATTCGTCACATAGCATTAAAACTCACTTTTCGATGAGAGTCTTTAAATAATTTAGCAGTGGTGTATAGTAACCAACTCTTTGCATCCGTTTATTTCCGTTTTTAGATATGAAAGAAATTCTGTACCTACTATTATTTCTTTATTTTTCTCATAGTATATTGCTTCTCCATCAAAACTCAAATTGAGATCTGGTAACAATACACGCACTGGTAATTTTAATGCTTCAATTTCACAACATATTCCTCTAATAGTTATTTCTTGGGCTTTTATATTTTCAAATTCGAGTTCTTTATAAACTTGTCTATTTATGACTATGAAACCATCAAAACCCGTATCTATAAGGGCCAAAACGCTTTCCTCATTGTATGGAAACATTTTTCCGTTGAACGGGTTAATTAAAGTCAAGGGAATATAGTATGATCCATTTAATACTGTCGCTTCCATTTAACTCACAGCCTTGGTCCAGCCACCCTGTAATCTTTTTTATTAGGTTCAGCTGTGATCAAAACATTTCTAATAGGAATTCCCTTTGTCTCAAGGAACTTCTTTATTTCATCGAGGTTGTTTGACTTAAATATGACTTTACCATCTGATATAACTTTGAAGACTTTTTTGCTCTTCATATATTTAACATACTGAGAATGATAGTAACTCTTTATCGCTTCTTCTATAACTTTAGCCATTGAACCTTTGCCTCCCCCATATTTCCTATAAGCTAATTCTCTCAATTTTTTCTCCACATCATCCTTCAATTTAACGGTAATTACACCCATCCACACCACCATAAAAAAGCTTTAAAACTCCGCGTACTTGATCCCCTGTCTCTTATACACATCTGACGCT
>JAGSHR010000181.1 GCA_029855985.1 Candidatus Njordarchaeota archaeon | reverse complement strand
ATTCATGAGATGCCGTTTCCAACACCATCTGAGATTATGTACCCTAAAGAAGCGTTGTTCAAGGGTTACAATGTTAAATTACATAATGAGAATGAAGGCATTCAAATCAGGATTTTTTCTTATGAACAATTAAGTCTAGGAAGCGCTATTATTGCTCCTTTGACTCTGTATGATTCGATTTATGTGAATTTAACTATTAAGTATGGCGAGTTACCTGGTAAGGATTATACGGTCCTTGTTCAGCTTGACAAAAAAGAATTGATTACGCCTTGGGATCTAGACTACTCTATGAGGCGAATAGATGAAATCCTTTCAAATGTCGAGTATAAACTTGACCATTACGGGAGATACTATTACCATGATGCACTAATTTTGTATACTCTAAGACAGTACTCTTATCAAACAGCTTTCCTTAAGTTCTCCGCGGTTATTGTGACAATTCCAGTGCTTATACTTGGTGGTATTTTACTAGTTATGATAAACTGGCTTGGAGTAGACATAACAGCCAGGGATATCTCACTATTAAGAATAAGGGGGACCAAAAAAACAACGATTACTGGATTATTCGCTTTGATGGGTTTCTTAGCGGGGCTTATAGGAGGAGTACTATCCGCTTTAATCGCACCATTCGAATTAGCGTTTCTAGTAAACAAGCTGTTTCCTGAAGAAATAATCCTATATGATCCGCTTGAGTTTGCTTTACATAATCTCTTGGACAACATATTGTATAGCGCCATACTGGGCGCTGCCTTTGGTTTGATAGTATCATTGTGGGTTGGTAATAAGGCTTCAAAAATCGATATCTCCCGATACAATTTTGGTGAACTTGCATTCAAGGAGGAATTCAAGTTCACGAGACACGACAAGATCTTGTTTATAATTGGTGCTTATGGCATTTTCGAATTAGCGTCAGGTTTAATAGTTATGAGGACATTTGTTAAAATCGTCGAAGCCACTATTATCCTATTAATGGTGATGGTTGCGTTCATGATTATAGAAATCGTGGCCTTGTCAGTTGGACCTTTGTTTTTCCTCTATTCTGCTTCTAAGCTGATTGCGGGTAACATATTGAAGTTGAAGAGAGTACTCCTTTTGTTCGTTAGACCATTTTTGAAGGATTTGGCTCATTTACCCATTAAGAGCTTAACTAGGAATCCTTCGAGGATGGCGCGTGTATTCTTGATATTGTCTTTAGCGTTGGCTATTGCCATCATTTACCCTATTAACACGGCTACAACTATTAATAGAGAGATTATTGAGAGTAAAATTGCTTTTGGGTCAGACATTAAGATCACGGGGTTATCGATTCCGATTGAGAACTCAACCATAATATCTGAAGCTATTAATTCTGTCGAGGGGGTCGAATGCTACGCGTTATACTCGGCAGGTTACTATTATAACGCATTTGACCTTGGGAGCATAATATTTGTTAACTCAACGTATTTCAACACAACGTATTTTGATGAATCCTATATTGAAGGGCCACCGCTAGGCGAGCTCGTTAATCTGTTTAATCAGCCTAACACAACAATCATAACAAAAAGCTTGGCGAAAATCCGGAATCTCAAGATAAACGATACAATTACACTTTCATATAGTGTTGGTGATAAGATAGTTCACAAATCATTAAGAGTCATAGGTATAATCGATTTTCTCGTCGGCTTTTCTAGTTACCTATTTGATGCACAGTTGTGGGTTAACTCAATAATAGTGTCCCTAAAGTATGCTGAGGATCTCTTGGAAAACGAGGATATTTATATTGACGGCGTATTTATTAAAGCTAAACCTAACACTAATGTTACAGAGGTTGTGACTCAACTAAAGAATGCTTTCAAGGAAAAGGGGCTCACATTAATATCTATAAGCACGTTTAAGGATTACATCCACGAGAGGAGATTGAATAGCTTCACATGGGTTCTAGTTTTGTTTAATGAAAGTGAATTATACATTGTTTCTATCATTTCGTTTATAACGATGCTAATAATAATCTTTGTTTCAATGTGGGAGAGAAAAAAAGAGCAAGCCCTATACATTGTCAGAGGACTATCTAAAAAACAATTAATACTCCTCAATATGGGTGAAGCATTGTTAATATCCATAATAGGCATCCTCATAGCAGGATGTGTAGCCTTAGCATTCAGTTCGGCCTCAGTGAACAATATCATGATGCTCAATAGCGGAGAAAACCTAAAATACCCCGCGGGCTACATTTTAACCATCCCATGGTATTTCCCCATCTTCCTGATCTCCCTCATAGCATCACTTGTCCTATCCGTTCTCCCCGCCTACTATATAATTTACAGGCGGGAAGAAGTCCTCAGAGAATTGAGAATTAACGCGTAAAATGAGGTGATCTTAAAATGAGTATCGAAGTAAATGACGTCGTTAAAGTTTATGGCTCGGGTGAAACAGCCGTAACCGCATTAAGAGGATTAAACCTCTACGTTGACGAAGGAGAAATAAGAGCAATAGTTGGTCCAAGCGGTAGCGGAAAAACAACCCTAATTAACATACTTGGAGGAATCGATAAACCAAGCTCAGGCATTGTAATCGTAGACGGAGAAAATATCACAGATTATAAGGAAAAAGAACTATTAGAATATAGAAGAAAGAAGGTGGGCATAGTCTTCCAATTCTTTAACCTAATCCCAACCCTAACAGCACTAGAAAATGTCGAATTGCCAATGATCCTAGCAGGTTTTCCCAGACAGACCCGCAAAAAAAGAGCGGTGGAGCTATTAGAACTTGTTGGAATGAAACACAGAATGAACCACAGGCCGACCATGCTAAGCGGCGGTGAACAACAAAGAGTTGCTATTGCAACAGCACTCGCAAATGACCCAAAAATCATTCTCGCCGATGAGCCAACTGGTGAACTTGATACCGAAAACAGCCGTCAAATCGCTAAACTGTTCAAGGGGATAAATGAAGAAACAGGGAAAACCATGGTTATCGTTACCCACGATATATCTGTTGCAATGTTCGCAAAAAGAATTAGCAGAATAGAGGATGGAGTTGTTAAAGCAACATACACACCAGCCGAAATGGAAATAGAGTTGAAGGTACCTAAAACCACGGAGGAAATTGCGAAAAAAATTGAGGAGAAAATAGCCATAATAACCAAAGAGATGGACGATTTAAGCAAAATGTTTAAAGAAGGCAGGATAGAAGCAGACGTTTTCGTTGAGAGATATAATGAACTAAAAAAGAGAAAAGAGGAGTTGGAAAAGGAACTAAAGAAGTACACGCTAATCTAATACCTTTTTCCTAAATTTTTTAGGTCCTTTTCCATCAGTTCGATTTCTAATTATAATGATTACAAGCATCCAATAAGTGAGGTATATAAGTAGTCTTAGGAGTTCCGGATTCGCATCATAACCAATAAGTCCCATCATGAATTGACCTAAAAGACTGGCTTCATTCAATATACTACTTGTATCCCATACTGGAATTGCGAGGATTCCAAGTTCAAATCCTGTTAGCTCTAAGACTTCAATTAATTCGTGAACACCATAACTTAGTATTCCAGCCGCGATTACAATGAGTATAATTGAGGTGTACTTGAAGAACTTGCGCAGTGGGAATTTGATGCTATACTTGAGTATTAGGAAGGCGAGGATCGCGAGGGATGAAAAACCTAAAAGCAAACCGATGGTTAATCCTATAATGTTCACATTTAGGAGAGGCGATAAAAACAAAACAGTTTCGAGTCCCTCTCGAAAAACGGCAAAAAACGCAACTAAGATAATGCCAGTTTTGTTGTTATTTTGTAATTTCTCCGAAATATTGGTTTCTATACTTTGTTTAATTGTTTTTGCATTATCAACCATCCATAGGACAACGTATGTTAAGATTATAGCTGCCGTAATGGATACTATTCCCTCAAATAATTTTTCATATATCCCAACTAGAGCGAATTTCACAAGAAAAATAACTGCTCCTATCAATAAACTCAACAACAAGGCACCTAGGACACCAATTGCAACGTATATCCTTCCATTTTCGATTTTCGATTTGATAAGATAAGCAGATATTATAGAGATTATCAATATGGCCTCTAATCCCTCTCTAACTAATATTACCCAAGTTGTCAATATCGCTGTTTCAATCATCTATTTCACCCTTTAATTCAAATAAATATAACAGTGTTATAATATAAGAAATTAACTTATATAATGCAAAAAATAACCAACACATCAACAAAGCAAAAAGCATTAAAAGAAGCAGAAAACAAGTATAAAAGAAAAAATAATTAAAATAAACAATTCTCTTAACTACGAAAAAATCAAGAACTATAGTTTATTCGCTTTCAAGAGTACTAGTTTCATTTATTGCGTAGAAAGCTTAGTACCTCTTCAAGATCGGGCACTGAACGTATCTCGTAGATCTTCTTGAGGATAACGATACCATTTTCATCAACAACAAAGTTTGCACGTTCTGAGAACCCGTCTTCACCTCTAAACACACCGTAGCTCTCAGCAATTTTCCCATGTGGCCAGAAATCACTCAGGATTTTTAATTTATCTAGTCCAAGTTGTTCCGACCATGCTTTTTTGGCTGGAACCGGATCCACACTTATGCCAATTGCAATCGTGTTTAGTTCGGTTAGTTTATCGAATTTTTCATTTAGTTGTTTCATTTGTTCGTTGCAGAATTTTGTGAATGCTAGTGGATGGAACGATAATAGAATTTTTTTGCCTTTATAATCGGATAGCTTGACTATGTTTCCATCTTGGTCCTTTAAAGCAAAGTCTGGTGCTTTGTCTCCTACTTCTACCATGTCATTCAATTCCTTCATAATCTGTTATTGTTTAAAATATTATTAGTTTGTGTCTGATTAAATTGTATTCCATGTTTTTTAGCGCGGAAGAATTGTTATTTCTCTTTTGGTTTAAAGCTTGTTTTGGTTTTGGATAAAAATGCAAATTTTATATAAATAAAAATAATAATATAAAAATTGAGACAACAAAAATCAATGAATTGTTTAAACTCGGCGACAAAATTGAAAAACCCATCGCTTGAATCCCGAGAGTGGATACTCGCTCTAAAATCAACAGGGATTTTCTTAGTTTTAGCTGAAGTATTTCACTTCGGACTATCAACAGCTAGCTTCTTCTTCATGTACCCCACTATTATAGATACATACATTGAACTAGTTAATCAACTATTTGAAACATTCGTGATAGGGTATGGTCCAGCTATGGCTGTAGTTGGGTCTGCATTCTTCGCAGTGTTCTCATTGTACCTCATTAAAATAAGTTTTATCTCCGATAATTTTAGGATAGCGGGTTTCTTGGGAATTACAGTTTCTGCCTTGCAGATCGTGCAAGTGATAATACCTTTTATCGATCCAAGATTATTTAGGGTCTATATTTTGTTAAACAGTGTTTTAACTTTAATCTACATAGGTTTCGTGGTTTTGTTTCTGCTCGCTTTAATGGAGTTAAGTCACCAAATAAATTCAAGTTTTCCGTTCCTAATGGGGTTCCTCGCGATTATATTTGTTATTATTCGGTTACCGCTCGGATTGTTGTTAATGACACACTTTAGCGTAATTAGCGGCGCAACAATGGAGATACTGCAGGATGGTTATTTCCTAGCCCTATGGTTCGAGATTAACTACTTTTTTGACTCGTTAAGCGCAATGACATTAATGGTTTTGGGGGTCTACCTTGTAGACCTAGCTGAAAAAACAAACGAGGCTTTAAACATGATATTAACCAACAAGGAAGTAGTGGAAAAGCTGAAAAACCTAAATGAAAAAATTGATCAACTTGAACTTGAGTCTTTATCAAGGCAATTAAACATAAACAAGCTGGAACTTAAATTAATCTTAAATGAAATTAACAGGCATGACATTACCTAGTTTAATCCCAAAACATTTTCTCTTTTTCTATTTCGATTCTGCTATAATGACGATCTTATCGTCTAGTGTTAAGCAGACTATCACATTCTTAAAAAAGTTAATAGTAAAACAAAGTTTTCTGGCTTCTTGGTTGTTTTCATAAATTTTTTGTCTAAATAGGAATTGAGTGAAAATTAGAATAATGGTGTCAAAGATCGACACGTATGTTCTCTTTCGCGTACTTAATGGCCTTAGCATACCAAATGAGTTCCCGTAGCATTTTTAAAGCGCGTTTCTCAAATTTTTCATCATGAACATTGCCCTCTTCATCAACTAGATCATCTATATTACCGAAGAGAATAGTGGTCCTAATCGGAATCATACCGAGCGTAATAGCGTAAAGTTTTGTCATATCAACAGCTCTTAAACCTCCATGGGAACCATAAGCAACGCCGCAAACGGCAACAGGTTTCTTATCGTATTCCTCATATAGGGAGTCCATTAATAACTTCAACTCCCCAGGAAAGAAATGATTGTACTCTGGTACAACTAGAATCAAAGCATCCGCTTTGACTATCAAATTCCTAAACTTCTTAACTATCCTGTTATCCTTATCAGTGGTTGTAATACATAGCTTAAACTCTACGGGATCAATGATTTCCGTGTCTATACCATGTTTCCTCAAGAATTTCTCCAAGAATTTAGCCGCTCTAATTGATCGCCTTTCAGATCGACCAGTCCCAATGATTATTGGAATAAACATGAAAAGCACCTCTCTATTAACTCAAGGCGGTTTAATATTTAATCGATTATAGGTTAGGTTCAGATAAAGAAAGATTATCTTTGATATAGGACAACACTACCATCAATAGGCTATAGGGAGAAGAATAAGTATTGTGGGGCGATTTAGAACTACTCTGAAGGTTTAATCTCTCAGGTAGTGCATGTCTTTAGCTTGGGTATTGATAATAACTATCTCTTTATTTAGTTTATCTAAAACAATGTTTAATTCTTCATTTGTTTCTGAGTCATTAAATTCACCTATGTTTGGGCACTTGGTTTTATAGCACTCCGTCAATTCTTTAAGGTATTTCTTTGCTAATCCCTCAGCGATAGCGTCGTTTCTGTCCGCGAATATTGCAACCACGAGATCATCATTGTACCTTATAGCTAGTTTGTAATCCCCAATAATCACATTTTCCAAAGGTTCACCAGATAATCTATCAAAGAAATTGCTCAGCGCCACTATCCCAGATGCAACCATAGTAATATCCATCTGCTCTGCCTCTTTAAATTTGCCAAAAAAATTAGAGGCAACGAATATTCCACTCTGGAGGACAACGATATAACCGTAGATCATAAGCCCTTCACGCACCAAAGATTCTACGCAGTAAACCCCATCTTTCTTTAGGTTTAAGTTTATACTCTATTACTCTCTTCGCGATCTCTTTAACCTGTTTATTGATTAAAGAACCATGAGATGGTGCTATCAAATTCACTGGTTCCTTTAGCACCCACGACAGATACTTCTTAACATCGTTTCTATCGTATCCTAATCCTTCGTGAAACTCTATAATCTGTCTTGAAATATCCTCAACGCTTCCGTCTACATAGGGTTGCCATTCATCTTTTGTGAGTTGACCGAAGTAATCACCAGAGAGAACTATGTTATCTTGT
Source organism: Candidatus Njordarchaeota archaeon (assembly GCA_029855985.1). The sequence continues at coordinate 529 of JAGSHR010000181.1, read as the reverse complement.
CTAATGTAGAAGTTTATTGTTCCATGGGTTTCTATTGGAGCGTAAATGATTTCAACTTCTTTCGTGCCTAAACTGATTTTTTCGCCACCCTTGACTAATTCTAAGTTGCTATATATGCCCATAAATTTTAGGTGAACGGATATCAACTCGTGAACAACAATTTTAGCATTGTATGTCTCGGAGATTACCTCGGGTAGTCCTCCTGCGTGATCTGGGTGTTCATGCGTGATGAAAATATATTTTATCTCACTTGGGTCAATTATATCGCTGATCTCTCTAATTATTGCTCTACCCATACCAACAGTCCCGGTTTCAAATAAAGCAGGCTTATCATCAAGAACGAGAAAAGCATTAACGGAAAGTGATGCCTCTTTGATATGCCCAGATATTACGTATAAGTCATTACTAATTATTACTCTCTTTAAACTAACCATCAAAATCTCCTTAGTGTCTATCAGTTTTTTCTTTGTATAATTTTCAACATTTACGTTTTGAAGTTGATACATGTTAATATTAATTTTTTTAAGTT
>JAGSHR010000115.1 GCA_029855985.1 Candidatus Njordarchaeota archaeon | reverse complement strand
GTATTTACGTATAAATACGTGTTATAAGGAGCCTGTTAACAGTAAAGTGGAGGTGGTTAAATGATTCCTCTGGTTTGGATTTACTGGATAATAAGCTTAACTATAGTCACTTATGCAAGCGCATACATTGTTAAAAACTTTAGAGAGATAGGGTATGCGGCGCTAGTCGCCTTTTACACGATATATCTAGGGGCGTCGCAGATACTCGCAACTAGGATAATAGTTTTCGATTTGGGTTTTTACGTGTTTTTTGCGCCAGCTGGAGTATTCATATATCCTTTCATTGCACAAGCCATAGACATGATAAACGAGGTGTATGGAAGAAAGAAAACACATCTTGCTATTGGAATAGCTTTTGTAACCCAAGTTTTACTTATCACCTTCATTGCTATGGTTAACACTTTGTCACCGGCGCCTTTCTTTGAATACGAGGATGCATGGCAGCACCTATTTGGGTTAAGTATTAGAATTACAGCAGCCAGCTGGATATCGTTCCTGGTTTGTTCCAATCTTGACGCTTATGTTTTCTCTAAGCTAAAAATGATATTTATAGAGAAGGAGCTAGCGTTTAAGTACGATGAGTCAATAAATCCCTACATTTGGTTGCGCTCCTCAGTATCAGACATAATTGATTTAACATTAGACTCATTTATATTTATCACAATCGCGTTCCTTGGCGTTTTCGATTTAATGACAGTATTTCAACTAATCATCGGACAGATCGTCAGCAAGAACATTATTGGTTTCCTTGATAACCCATGGTTCGTATGGTACAAGAGGCTCCTAAAAGATGTAAGACAAACAGAAATTGAGTGATCAAAAAGTTTAGTAAAAACCAAGGGGGCCTCATTTTTTGGACTCCAATATTTCCTTTACCTTTTTTCTTATGTCGTCGGTAACAAGACCAGTTTTTATATCTTTGATTTCTCCGTTTAACATGTATTCGAAGCCGTTCTTTTTAAGGAATTCCAAAATTTTCTCTATGTACTTTTTATGGGCGCCCATAGAAATATGGAGGAATCCTGTGCTTCCAGCGTAAGAGATTATTATCAAGTCACACTTGTCTTCATCAACTTCTTGAATCAGTATAAAGAGTCCAATATCACTGTTTGTGCGCCAGTGAAACCATTTTTCACCCAGGATCAAACCGACGCGTTTCTCATTGTTGTTGAGCAATGCATAGTAGAATACATTACCGAACTCGTTCATGAGAGCGGTAAAGATTCTATTAAAGCTATTATATACTGTCAATTTGACTAAATTTCCCGACAATTTCATCACCGAGAAAATTGCGCGTATCTCCCTGTATAATATTTTGGATTAATCACATATTTTAAATAAACTAAGTAATTTAATACTTAGTAGTATGTTACTTAGTAGGTGATTAATTGTGCTTGAAAAATTTATTAACCGAAACGAAGAACTAGAGTATCTGGAATCCCTTTACAAAACCTCCAAACCGCAATTAATTGTTATATACGGGAGAAGAAGAATAGGTAAAACAGAACTTGTTAAAAAGTTTCTAGAAGGAAAGAAGGGAATATATTTCTTCGCTTTAAAACAGCCATTTGAAATCGAAGTCCAAAGATTAGCTGAAAACACATCCAGCAGCCTTAACATCTACGTTAAACCGGATATATTCAAAATATTTGAAAAAATAGCGGAAACAGGGAGATATGTCGTCGTGATAGATGAGTTCACATACTGGATAGAGGAAGACCCAAGAGTTCTAACAATCCTCCAGAGAATATGGGATGAAATACTAAGCAAAAGCAAAGTTTTCTTAATACTGGTGGCATCAACTTACTCACTAATCGAAAAGAGTTTTTCTTATGGATCAGCGTTATATGGGAGAAGAACGGGCCAATGGAAGCTCGGGCCGATAGAGCCAAAGTACGTAAAAGATTTCCTACCAAATTACTCCCTAGAAGACCTGGTTTATGTTTATAGTAGCGTTGGCGGTGTTCCATTCTATCTTTCTCTATTTGACGCTTCCAAAACATTCGAAGAAAACATTAATAGACTATTCTTTAATAAAGGGGGAGTATTATACGAGGAAGCTGAGAATCTACTGCGCTTTGAGGTGAGAGAACCATACGTTTACCTAAACATTGTTAACGCAATCGAATCAGGTGCAACAACTTATTCGGAGATCGCTAACAAAGCCAAAGTGAATATAACTAACATCGCAAAATACCTTAAAACATTAGAGGACATGGGTATAATCAAGAGGGAGAAACCAGTGATGGGGAGACAGCGACCAATATATAGAGTAATCGACTACTATATTAGATTCTGGGTACGCTATGTACTACCAAACAAAGACAAAATAGAGTTCGGAACATTCAAGTTCGAAAAAAAGCTACTAAGCAACTATATTCCTAATGCATTCGAGGACCTAGTTAGAGATTCGATCAAGCATCTCTACACCAAAAAGAAAATACCCATCGCTGGGAGATGCAGTAGATATTGGGAAAAGGAAAAAGAAATCGACTTGGTGTGCCTAGAAGGCGACAAGATATTAGCGCTAGAAGTGAAATGGAAGACGCTGAAAGAAAACGAGGCTAACAAGATCATCTATAACTTAAAGAAAAAACTTGATTTTAGAGAGGGATACTACGGTATAGTTGCAAAGGAAATCGAGGGAGACATAGAGGGCATCAAGATTGAGCTTAAAGACTTGTTTATCTAAGATTTAAATCATAACCGCTTTTTCTAATCAATCATTTCAGGTCCTTCATAGTGCGCACATTTTCTTTTTTCTTGTTTTGTGGTTTCGATAGATTTTTATATAGATTATTTATATAACTTAGATTAGAAATCTAAGTTTGGTGATGAATAAATGTTAAATGGAGAAATAGTAGAAATAAAAAACATAACAAAAACCTATGAGAACGGTTTTAAGACGGTTGTATTGGAGGACGCGAACTTCACAGCTAGAAAAAAAGATTTCATTGGGATATTTGCCCCATCAGGTTACGGTAAAAGCACGTTAATAAACTTGATAGCCGGCCTCGATAAGCCAGACAAGGGGGAAGTTTGGGTGAATGGTTCAAAGATTAGTGACCTGAATGAAAAAGAGTTAGCTTTGTTCAGGAGGAAGCACATAGGCATCGTGTTTCAGTTCTTCAACCTCTTCCCAACTTTAACGGCCATAGAGAACGTCATGTTGCCAATGCAGTTAAACAAAGTTCCAAGAAAAACCGCGAAGCAAAGAGCACTAGAATTGCTCGAAATAGTTGGTATTAGGGATAAAGCTTATAGGTTTCCCTCACAGTTGTCTGGTGGTGAGCTGCAGAGAG
>JAGSHR010000289.1 GCA_029855985.1 Candidatus Njordarchaeota archaeon | reverse complement strand
TTAGGTTTGAAATGGTGGGATTTTTATCTTTTCGTTCTTATATATAATTATTGGTGCGTTTAAAAATTCTATTTCTGGTGTTAGTGATGGTGAATTTACTAGAATTGACTAAAGAGTATAAATTAGTTGTGGAGAAGGATTTTGCTGATAAGCGCTTTAAGTATTTATTTGTGAGTATCCCTGAGATTGGTTTAGTTGGTTTGTTGGCTTTAAGGCACATGATTAAAAAATTTGGTTTAGAGAAACTAGGGTATATTTTCTCTGAAGCTTCTTCATTGATGCTTAGGTATGAGAATGGGGAGCCTGTGCACAATATTCGATTGTATGGGGATGATGATATTGTGTTATTGTTATTGGAGATTCCTGTGACGCCTATGAATTCTCTCAGTATTGGTAAATTGATTTCTGAATTATCAAGAAAGGTTACTGCCGATGTGCTTGTCATGCTTGGTTCTGCTCCAAGTTTAACGAGGGAAAGGAAGGATATGGAAGAGTTATTAGTTCTTGGGGCTCCCGTAGGGGAAACCGCAGTAAACTTGTTGAAGAATATTGGAGTTGAGATGCTAAAAAATGGGACTCTGACCGGGCCTTACGCGTATGTTTTGAGTAATTCTCTTCTGGAATCTAAGAATTCACTAATACTCTTGAGCGAAACGTATCCTGCGCCAATAACTGCTGATCCCGAGAGTGCTGCCAAAATGTTAAAAGTAATCTCGAAGATGATTGGTAGGGATATCGATGTTTCGGAATTGCAAGAAAGAGCAGAAGAGATCAAGTTAGAGATGAGAAAGTTACACCAACTCGCCGCTCCAACTCAACAGCAGAAGGAAATTGGGGACTTATATACGTGAGGGGGGATAACCATGAGTTATGATGAGTTCTACTATAGGGAGGATGTGATTATCTACTTTATAGGTAGGGAAAAGAAAGTTTCTAAACATGACTCACATATTCACGTTGAGGATTACGAGGAAGAGGAGAAAGGTTCAAAAAAAGCAGGAATATATGAGGAAAGATCAAAGGACTCTCTAACCTATTACATAGAGTTGCCTGGGGTAGTGTCCCCAGATGATATAGAGATTTTCTTAGAGGAAAACGAATTATTGGTGAAAGCTAAATTAAGGAAAGTTATCATTTATCCGGGGCTTAGGAAAGACGTGAAAGTTAGTGAATACAAGGCTAAGGTGGAATTGCCTTTCAGCGTTTCCCCAAATGATATAGAGACGGAGTTTGATACCTCTAAAGGCTTATTAATCATAAGAATAAAACGGGAAAAAAGGAGGCATAGACGGATTAGGATCGATAGGGTTTACTAATCTGTGTGTGATTGGGTTTTTAATTTCTCTATTTTTTCTTCAGCGATTTTCTTTAATTTTTCTAGTTCAATGCTACTAGCTCTTTCTTTTTCTGCTCTTTGGCTCCAGAGTTTATGTGGGACAATTGAACTTTTTCCTGTTTCATCTTTTATTTCTATGGTTAATAAGCCTGTTGGGTTGTCCAGTTCTTTTTTGATTTTTTCCGCTATTTCGTTTACAAGCTTTGCTTCCTGTTCACTTAGATCGCTGTTTGAGAGTTGCTTTATGTAATCGAGAAACTCTCTCAGTATGCCTTCAATTGTTGTTATTTCCCCTCCAGATTCTGTCCTAATATCTATTTCAACTCCTAATTCGGGGATAGAGACCGTTGAATCGGCGCTTAAGACAACGAGATCATTGATAGTGTCTTTTGTTATTTTCTCTTGCAAAATTGTTTTTCCCTTGTGAGTAACTAACATGATGTCTGAGACCTTAAAGCCACAGTTTTGGCACTTTATGCCCATTACTAATAGTTCCCCGAAGTATGGGATGTTTGTTATTGTGTAAATTAGATTTAGCGTATTTTTATAGCATACTGGACATTTGATATTTAGGGGCACGACTTTGATGTTATCACTTTTATTATCGTGCTTCATCATTATCACTGGTGTTATGATTGGATCCTAGTGACCTATTGAATATCAACATAGATGATTTAAAAAAGAAAGTTGCTGAAAAACTTGGAATCACAATTGCTCAATTAGACGAGGAAATTGAAAAGATAAAGATAGAATCCAAAGGTTGGGTTGGTGATAGGACTGCTCTATTATTGCTCCTAGAGAGGTGGGGGGTAAGCGATAAAGACTTATTCGAAGATATTGTCATGAATAACTCTATCATGAATATTTCCGAATTAGGAGAAAACATTAGAAACGCTTCCATTATAGGCAGGATAATGAGGATATTCCCAGAATCGTTCTCTAAAAACAAAAATCCATTCATGAAACTAATAATTGATGATGGTACAGGAAAGGCGATATTAGTTCTTTTTGGTAAAGCTCTGGAAAACTTTAAGAAACAGGATTTCAAAGTCGGGGACGTGATTTTACTAAGGAGGATTAGGGTTCAAAAAAGATTTGGGGAATACTTAAGCTTGGTAGCTAACGATAATTCCCGCTTAGATCGGCCTGACGAAGAAAAATATGCTAATATTATCTCGTCGCTCCCCGATGAACCCATACTCCTATCCGTTTATGAACTCATAGATACAGAGGCAATTTTAGAAGAAGGTGACGAAGTAAATGTTAAGGGCATCGTAGATATAGTTAGTGAAATTCGGAGTTTTACCAGAAAAGATGGTTCAGAAGGAAAAGTTTTGAATATAATCCTTGCTGATGAAGATGTCCCTGGACAGACCATTAGGGTCGTAGCGTGGGATAACATGGCCGAATGGGTGCAAAACAATATTAAACCGGGAGATCTCGTTCAAGTCCTCGGGGGCAGAGTAAGATTCAATGTTGATATGAGGGGTGAAAGAAGGCTTGAGGTACACTTAACTAAGCTTAGTTCAATTTTAAAGATTGGCGTGAAACATAGAAAAATCAGTGAATTAACTAATAATATCGAAGAGAAAGTTGTTATTTATGGCGTCATAGTAAGTTCACCAACGCTAAGAATATTTGAACGCGATGGAGAATCAGTGGATTTTGCGACTCTTCGGGTAGCGGATGATACAGGTTCAATAAGGGTTGTTATATGGGATCCGCGGGTGAAGGAGATAGTACAAGAGATGGAGGAGGGTAAAATTGTAAGGATTTATGGTAGAGTTAAAGAGAACAATGGTAGATTAGAGGTTCACGTATCCAAAATTAACAATTTGATAGTTGGCGTTGAAACGGATCTTGGAAGCTTAAATGTTGAGGACATAGTTAACAAATACGCTGCGGGAAGCAGTTTGGAAACCGGTATAGAGTTAGACAACTTTAGAAATGTGATGTCATATTCGTTTGTTAATATTATAGGTCAAATAGAGTTCTTTAACATTCCAGATAGTGAAAGGATGCCATGGGAGTTAATAATAGCTGATAAAGAAGGCAATAGAATTAAAGTCCTTGGATGGGATAGGGAATTAATAAACGAAATACAAAATTATGGGGTAGGGAGCATTGTTAGAATCACAAATCTTAGGGTTTCTAGCGACAAAGTTTCAGGAGAATCCGCTTTAAAAGTAACTCAGAGAACTTCAATTGAAAAATTAGATGAAGGATACTCAGTGGGTAGTTCCGTTAGTGAAACAGAATTCATGGATGCAAAATCATTGCTTAAAAAGAAGGAATCAAGGAAGACTAGTTACTTAAGCGAACTCGATCTGATGGCTGATGAGGCAGAGGTCATAGCCAGTATTGTTAAGATAAACGAAAATGGGTCAAAACGGTTTTGCACGATCTGCGGTGCCCCCATAATCAGTGAGGAGGGAGTCTGCGAAAATGGGCATATAAATGAGGGAACAATAAAGAAATATGTCAGCGTACTAATATATGATGGTGTAAAGAGCTATGAAGCCATAATTACCGATGATATTTTTGAAGAATTGAACAGTGGGAAGGATCTTATCGATTCGGTTCAAAGTGTGTTAGGCATAGATCTAAAAATAACAGTGAAACCAAAAGTGAAGGCAGATGGTAAAGTTTACCTAATAGTCAAGAAGATAGAGAAACCAGATCATAGAGAACTTCTCGAAGAAATTGTTGAAAAAATAATCGAAAAACAACTGCAACAAGACGATTTGGATATTTAAAGAAGATCCTTCAAGTGAAAACAAAAAAATTATAAATGTTTTCTCTATTTAACCAAAATTGGAGTATACAAATAGCCCCGTGGTGTAGCGGACAAGCATACCCGGCTTTGGACCGGGCGACGAGGGTTCGAATCCCTCCGGGGCTACCAATTTAATCTCCCTTCTTGACATAATGGTTGTATAGGATTTCTATCACTCTTCTGAAGGTATCTCTCACTTCGTTTTTATCTAAATCTAGAATCTCAACAGTTTGATAAAGTGTTCGAGCTTGTAATGTTCTGCAGATTAATATTAGTTCTTGTAACTCAGTTAGGCGGGGTTTTTTGGGGTTCTCATCAATAAAGTAGTTTTTCACAAGTTCATTGATGGCATCACTAGTTAACTCGTAACTAAGAACACCCATTAGGTAAGCCTTTAATCTCTTCTTCTGAATCTTAGTTAAACGTGGTTCCAATATGTACTCTTCCTCCATTTTTCTCCAAATATACCCACCTGTTAGTATTGCGCGAGCTAACTCTGGTTCTATGTCATAATGGACAAGTCTCAACCATTCCACAAAGCGAATCCTGAATTCACGATAGTATTCCCTCACAGTAGTAACTAGGTCTTCTTTCAGCGGTTTAATGACAACTACTGTGTACTCGCCTGAAACACGATTTCTCTTAGGGGAAATATGTAGGGGCACATACTTATTTTTTAACCAAAATCGCATTAAATCTGGGTTGGCTCCAAAACCAGAGCCAATCCAGTCAAAACCGCGGCTTCTAAATATCTCCTCCAATTCTTTCAAAGCTCGACTTCCGAGCCCCATTCTCATAACATCAGGGTGAGTGGCTATTCTAACAATTCTCACTCCAAATAACTTCGGGGAGTTCATGTCCCTATAATGGTTTTCTAAAACAACGGGAATGAGGTGGCCAGCGGGTTCAGCTTCCTTATTGCGATAAATTTCTCTAATTAGGCTTTCAGGGAGGTACCCTTCTTTTGCAACTAATACTGCAGTAACGATTTTTCCAGTAACTGTTCTCAGTGCGTAAGCTTCATAGTGAGGAGCATCAGCAAGGATACCCAAGTCCTTGGGTTGATTTCTGTAGTGGGCAAAAACATAGATTCCTATGAAACTATCAAGTTCACTTTGATCTGTTAAGAACCATTTATCTAAATCAACTCTTTCCAAATAAACTTCACCATTTCTTATGGCTCTAAGGTCTTCGTGGTCAATTTTTGGAGGTGTGGCTTTTAATAATAATACATTGTAGAGGAGGTTCTCTATTGGGTCACCACTTGAGTATCTAATTGGTTCATTCATGTCAATTCTCTTAAAGCCTATGCCTTTCATTTCTTTTACGACGTCGATGAATCTGATAGAAAAACCTCTTCCAGCACCCTCATATCCATGTATAGTTGAAGAGTAAATAACTTTGTTGGTGGTATCCATATATTTAAAGAGCAAAGGGACTGGTATACCCGCTGCTTCATCAACAGCGATTAATTCAGGTTTATCCCTTTTAGCTACTTTAACCAAGTCGAATGGGGGATAATAAGCAATAACAAATCCCTTACCCCTTATCTCTGGAGGGCTTTTATAAACCTTTATTTTTTCACCCAGGGCCTCTAGTGTTTTAGCCGCAAACTCGAATAGGGTATATACATTATATTCCTCAGGAGCAGTAACAAGTATGAGGTATCTTCCAAGGTGACCCTTACCAGCATTTATTTTGGCAGCAGCTCCAAGGAATATTCCCACAGAAGCGCTTTTTCCTCTACCCCTATCTGCAGTAATAACTGTTATCTCCCTTTTATCCCGTTTCTTTAAGAGATTCTCCAAAGCAGATATTACCCCAACCTGATCTTGCGTGATTGCCATTTCATAGATCTCTTTCGGTAAGATTGTTTTCGAGGGGTAAACTAGCGGTTTCCTTTTTCTTTTTCTAATATTCTTTGGTTCAGTTGGTTCCTTCAGTATTTTATCGTTCTCCGTGTCAATAATATATACTCCATGATTCTGAAAGAGCTTCCTAATAAAGAATTTAATGAATCTCCCAGGCACATGCTCTAGAGTCCAAGGAATGGTGGTAATGTAGTCATGAAAACGGGTTTTCATATCAGCAAAATTTTCAATACTAGGAACAAGTAAAATTATAAAACCGCCGCCAGATACCGTTTCAATAATCCTACCAATATCATTTGGGTGCAAGTCAACGGTTAAATCAAGTATTGCTACATTATATGTTTGACCCATCACGAATTGACTATTTTTATAGGCGATGACATCCAGTTTATAACGAGCAAAAACAGTATTGTCATCTTCCATAAGAGATTTGAGTTTCCTCCAATTAGATAACTCCGGTTCATTTTCAGGATCAGAACATGAGTAAACAATTCTTAACTCTGTTTCCTTATCATTAACCTTAGTGTATTCCTTCAATGCCAAATAAACATATTTCAATGACTTGTCTGTATCGTTTCCCGAGATAACAAATAATCGTCTTTGATTAATCTTAATTGCAGTCTTCATGGCTTTCCTAAACATAGTTAAAAAACTGGTTTTGGAAAGGGCTTTTCCTTTCTTTCTATATAATTCCAGCCTCTCAAGGAACTGACTCCAATATTTCCTGGTTTTTTCTAAGTCAATCCCCATGAATTCTCTGACAACATCTTGCATTTTTAACTCAACTCTCTATAATAATGATTAGATGTAAAATCATAGATCATGTAGTGTCTACAGTGTTTTTGAGGTAACCCAAATGGATTTCCCAAACATTATTGAAAGAGATCTCATAGCGAGGAACATGAGGATAGGAGATATCACCACCCCAGCAATGTCCATTAGTAAAAATAATAAACTTGTTATTTTTGAAAATTTTCATGGGCTAGAGCAAGGTAGGTACGTTGAAATTGACCAAGATATTGTTCACGGTCCCCATCTAATCCCACAATACAAAGAGGAAAAAGTAAGCGAAGTCATCTCTGAATTCATTTCAACACTTGGTAAAGGGGAGATAGTTTCAATATCCTATTACAAGGATCCAAAAGTTTACAGTGGACTAAAAGAGAAAAAACCCAGAGCTGTTCTAATCAGAGACCTAATTTTAAAGAGATCACCAAGGCAACTAATAAATTTCCTTCTTTATTTAAGAGAAACATTGCCGACAGACACCATAATCCATCTAACCTCGTACGTTCCATGGAAACTAATTCCATTCTTAATCTATATGGGTGTAGACATAATCGACGTAGCTGGATACCTAATGAGGGTCTTCAGAGAAAAAGAAAACGCTGTGATAGGATTGGGATCACCATTTCTAATTTATGATTACAAACAGTCAATAAGGGGACTAAGTGAACAAGAAAAAACAAAGAAAATAATCCAACTAAATAAGGGGATATTAAACAAGATATTCAATGATATCCGTAAGTCAATTCAAAAAGGAATCTTAAGAAATATTATTGAGGTTTACAGTCACATTGATCAAGATACAGATAAAATGCTAGCAATACTCGATAACGAACATGTTGAGGTCTACAAAAAAAGGATATCACTTAGAAAACCAAAAATAAATGTTTTCGTCGGCATGGAATCCTTCTCAAGACCACTGATAAAATGGTACGATGAAAGAATAGAAAAAAGGTATATTCCCCCCAAAACACCAAGAATAATCATACTTCTACCATGTTCTGCTAGGAAACCATACTCAACGTCTAAGTCACATACACTTTTCAGAAACGCGATAACAAAAGTCGCATCCGGTAAAATGAGCATAATACATGAGGTGATATTGACATCCCCTATAGGTTTGGTCCCAAGGGAGCTTGAGAGTACATATCCAAACGCCCATTATGATACAACAACGACTGGGAACTGGAATGAATGGGAACTAGAGCATACCGCCCAATTACTTGAGATCTATCTAAAGAAAAAGAAAGAGTATGGAGGTTTCGATTGGGTTTTAGTTCATTTGGATGGGGGATATAAAGAGGCGGCATTACGAGCATTAGAGCGCTTAAATATTGATTATATCGACACCGCGGGCAATAACCATGTAACTGAATTTGAAGCCCTCGAAAACTTGGCAGAAAAACTAGGAGATATATTAAGCGAAGTAGAAGTGGATCTTGCATCTAGAAAACAAAGAGTACTAGAGGACGCAAGAGGGATATTATCATATCAATTTGGAGTTAAAGTAGC
>JAGSHR010000153.1 GCA_029855985.1 Candidatus Njordarchaeota archaeon | reverse complement strand
TTATAGAATACGATTACGTGGAGAGATCAAGTTCTTTTATACTTAGCAATCCAGAACAAAAAATCTTGTTATATAACAGTTTACCAATTGGTGTGAAAGTTATCGGAAACCTTCACAGTCACCCTTTCGTTGAAGACCAAGTAAGCTTAATACCTTCCCTTACTGACCTAAGAACGTATCAAAATTATGGCGAGGGTGTATTTGGATTAATGGATGGGAAAGGTGATTTGAGTTTTTTCACTGTGAACGATCAGATACATAAAATATCTTTTCAAATCGTAGATGACAGTTACATTGGATCAATTTTCTCTGTAACTAAAATTGATAATTTCAAAGCTTTGATAGACAGTAGGCTAAATGACTGGCAAATAATATCCTTGGTTCACAGCGAGTTGATTGAAAAAGTGTCGTTACTCTATAGGAATTCAAAAATATTTATCGAGGAAAACAGAATAACTATAAATAAGCCGCGATGGTTGGATTTAATAAAATCAGATTCTATCTTACCGATACCTTATAGGGTTTTTTACTTTAATAGGGAGGAAATCAGATCTAAAATAGAAACTCTATTTGGCAAAAAAAGATTTGAGTTAAGATCTACTGATGGTGGTTCTCTAGGTAATAATTTTAATAAGACAGAACTTTATATTTATTTCTATGACCAGTAAACTTCCATTGTTCAGCTTTTCCATGGTGGATTAAAAATGTCTTATGATGAGGATGATGAATATTCAGAGAAAAGACGACCTAAGGAAAAAGGGATAAGAACACCACCAACTGGTGCGGGTTTACTTAGATTCTATGACGAAGAAGAAGGTGGGCTGATTAAGATAGGCCCTGGTGCAGTGATAATCATGTCCTCTTTATTTGTATTAATCGTCATATTAGCATGGCTTAGATCCCTTGGTAGGTTGCCATTTTAAAACCTAAAAACCCTCAATTTTTTTGCAATTAAGGGGTCTAAGTTTCCCTCGCTTCTCAAGTGGAATACCACAAAAGCATTCATCTCCCCAGGTCTTTCGAGTAATTCATTAATGACATTTAAGAACCTTATTCGACTTATTTCAACGTTTTTATCTGCAAGTGAAAGTAAATCGTCTGAGTTAAGCAAAACTAAAAGAAAATTCTTTTCTCTTAAGCTCGTTTTGATTGCTTTAAAAATGCTCTCATATAGACCAATTTTCTCTTTATCGATTTCACCTATGTAGTAACAATCTAAATCCAAATTCGAGCAGAGAACTTTAATATGTCTAAGTAAATCTTGAGCACGTGAACTAACACCAATTATCTTATATTCCTTAAGGTAATCAATCAGCTCTTTGCTCTTCTTAGTCTTTCTCAATTTTGATTCAACGATGAGTTTGCTAATTAATCCTTGATCGACAAAATTCTCCAAATTAAAAGGAGTAATCTCTGTCCCCGACTCTCTATCTAAGAACAGTTCTTTGAGCTTATGATCCCTCCTAGAATCTTTTGAAGGAATATCGCTTTGTTCGGTGTATGTTTTTGTTGTGTGTTCATTTCCAACAGATACAGGTTTATTGACGGAATTCTGTATTTCGCTTAGGGTAACCTTAATCTCCGCTATTGATTTCATTAAGAGATCTGTTTTGCTAGAGATGTTGTTTACGTTTATAGTGAGCTTTACTACGTTTTCATTTAATTTATTTAATAGGTTGAATAATCTAACAAGGTTATCGTTCATTATCTCTATGATACTGTTCCAACTTTCAATAATTTTTTTAATGGACTCGGCGCTTGGCACGGGGCCCCTTGGAGTATCAATTACGTCAATTGTTATTTTCTTGATTTCTTCACTCATGACCGATCAACCCCACAGTATGGACAATCCCTCCTCCTCTTAACGTTCCTATCATTTACAATGATTATGTCGTCATCCTCTAAATTTATAAATATTCTAGGAACAACGTTTCTTTTTCCCAGTAGTATTCGTAGACCCATCTCAACTTGAAGTGCAGCGACGATGGACATAGTAGTTGGCAGAGATGCTCCACAAGTCAGAATATCATGAGTTTCTTCACTTCCCATAAGTGTTTCCTCATCAAAGTAGCAACCTAAACACGGAGTTTGGTAGGGTATAACTGTTATTATCCGCCCTCTCCGACCGTTTAAGCTGGTTCCCCCGTCAACCAGTGGTTTTCTTAGTTTAACAGCCCAATAATTTACCTCCAATCTTGCCTCAAGATTATCAAGACATGTGAATAATATATCGCTTTCCTCCACAATTTTTCTAAGTTTTTCCCACGCAACAATATCCACAGTATAGGTTTCAATCTCAAGTTTGAGCTCTCCCCTCGCTTTTGCAATGCCCATCAATTTCTCGGCTAAAGCTTCGGCCTTAGGCTTACCTATATCTTCATAAGTGTAGCCAAGCCTGTTCAAGTTTTCTTCTCCTACTATGTCTCTGTCAACTAATATTAGCTTACCAATACCCACTCTAGCCAACATTTCCGCAACAATTACCCCTAAACCCCCAAGACCAAATATAGCTGCAGTCTTATCACTTAATTCTAGGGGGTTAATCCCAGCAAACAATATTCTCGAAAACATTAATGGTACTTCATTTTCTTGGTTTTCCTGATTCTTCATTCTCTTCCCTCTCCCTTTTTCTCGTTTTCTCGAATCTTTTATACATTGTTCTGAAGAAAAGTAGGGGGTGTGACATTGGTTTGTTCACACGCCACTTAGTTAGGGCCATTAAAAGTTGAGAACAGGCCTCTCTATAATTTTGCCCTCTAACATGGCGACTAATAGTCTCTATGGCTTTTTCGTCGATTTTATAAGAGTGTTCTAGAAATTCTATTAGTTCATCAATGCTTAGTGCTTCGAATGGGCAGAAATATTTATTAATTATCGTTTCGCACTTGGGGACTTCGTAATCTTTCCTGCTTCCAACTAGACCATAGATGTGTCTTATTATGTACCCTGCTTTTTTATCGAATTCTTCCCATGACATTCCAACGTTATCTACTGCACTTTGATACCAGAATTTAAGTTGTTCTTCAAGGGACATGCCTAATCTTTTTAAAAATAAACCTAATTGTAATCTTTCTCCATGTGAAAGATAACCTGTTGTTTTTAATCTGGCCATGAGGAACCTCATGCATGGGGGAAAATAGTTGATTTTTTGATATAGCTTTTCACCTTTGTCTATGATTGATTCTAATGATGTGCTTGATATTACTCTGCGGCTTTTCCAATTTTCTAGAATTACTTGTGTTATTTCTTGGAAGACTTCGTATCTAGGGTCATTTTCTTTGATCTTGTTTGCAAGTTCCGTTATTTTTTCGTCTAGTTTCCTTTGAAATAATTTTTTTACCTCGCTTTTTATTAAATCTATTGGTATTATCACCCAGCCTCTATGGAGGTAACCAATTCGCCTTCTAACTATACCGGGTAGATACTTGAAATCAGCTGCTATAAGCGAATTACTGTTTAAAGTTGTTTTTTTGAGTAACTCTGTTGGTATTGATTGGGCTACATTGTACATAATGGTTTCCTCTGTTATATCGCCATTAAATAAATTTTGAACTATCGATTGTCCGCCAATGATTATATTCTCTTCAAACAAGTCTTTGAGTACCCTAATTAGGTCTTCCGTGGTGCTACTGTCATAGAATAATGCGAATAGATCACCCTCTTTCTCGATTAACCAATTTTTAAATATTCTATCCTTGGATATAGCTGCAGTAACTCTTAATGCAAAGTGTCCAATAAGGTTTTCCTCTGTGTTAATCTCAATGTATCGGTCTTTTATTGCGTCATTGGTGTTTACCAATAAGTCTATCCGTTTTAATCCTTCCCTTACTAGAACATCACTATCTATCTGTGAAGGGGGGTTCTTAAAGACATACCAATAAGGCAACTTATTTCTGTCCATTTTAGGGCTCCTGGTTTATTTCCTGGTTTCCAATTAATAATTCATTTAGTATAATTTTCTCTAAAAATTCTTTTTCTGGCGATAACGCCAAACCGTATTCGGTTAATTTCACTTCATTATTGGATACTATCTTTATGAGCCCCTCCCTCACCAGTTTCTTCAATACTTTCTTTAGGATGCGATCCACTTCATTTTTATTCCCTATAACCCCAAGTAACTCTTCTTCTATCTCGCTAATTTTTATCTTTCCATCAACTTGCTTATAGAATATGAGCCCCAGTATAGCTGTAGTTGTTTTATCAAACATGGAGATCTCTTTAATGTTCAGTTCTGGGTCTATAATTGCTATCAATGTTTCATAGTATTTACTACCGTGACGCAGTTTTATTCTCTTTAATATAACACCTACGTCATAGAGTCTCTTTTCTAACTCCATAAGACCTTGATTGAGTGACATCCCGTGTTCGGTGAATATTTTTTTAATTCTAGATAATGGCACTCCCTTTGTTCGATGCTTTTTGCTTAAAAGTAAGGCCGCTGCTATCCTAATTGCTTTTTCAGTCGCCCCTATACGCCCCTCATCATCACTCATTCTTCACCCTCTTTTTTCCTAGTACGAAAAATTTCCCATCCATAATCTTAATTTCAGCTTCATTCTCTATAAGCATATTAATTAGAGTAATCAATCTCCATGATCGTTCTAGATAACCCGATACCCTCCCATTTGTTTTTAAAACATATTCTATCGACTTAATTCCTTGATCAGTTTCTTTTTTTATAGCTTGCTTTAGGGAACTCATTAGGTTTTTCTTATCAATAATTTCAAAGATATAATCTGTTTTAGAGAGTTTTCCTTTATATTCTCCCATCTCGGCCTTTAGTTTCCTAGACCTAATACTTTCAATTGCAGAGTTTATAGTTGCTAAAGTTAGCATATTAACCTCAGGTGGTTCAGGTATTATCAAATTACCATTCATTGCAGCCCTAACCAACATTTTTGTAAATAAGGAAGGTTTTCTTAGGTCTGTGAGACCAGCTTCTATCACATCTCTAATTTTTAGGTGTCTATGCTTGATATAAAGATAAATGTACTCTAATAGTTCTTCTGCAATATGTGGGTTACTGAAAAGAAATGTTTTGACTTCATCGCTTAAAATATACATCTTGATGCGTTCAAGGATTAGCTCTGCTTTCTCCTCATTATGTGTCTCTATGTACTCCTTGATTATGCTAATTGTTCCCCTAACATGTCTCTCTATATCTGTCTCATTATGCATTTTTCACACTCTCCATTATCTTTTCAGGTAATTCTATAACGACGCTTGATTTCTTATCTTTGTCAAATTTTAAAAAGAAAACCTTATCAGCGTGCTCTATTATCTCATCTCTGTGGGTTGTAGTTATAAAGCCTTGAGAACCCTTAAGAAACTCCCTTATTAAAGCCATTACTTCACTTAAGCTCTTATCATCAAGGAAAACATCAAATTCGTCAAAAACATATATTGGTGAGGGGTAAGCGGAGAGTATAGCGATTATCAGTGCCATTATTGCAGTGGTTTTTTCTCCGCTGCTAAAACCACCTTTGTCCAATTCAACGGGTCTATCTCTGTTTATGTCTATAGTTACCTCTAATGCAAACTCGGTTTCACTCAGACTTTTTACCCCTATCCCCCCCGAGTACCCTAAGAACGACAGAACCCTTTTATAGTGTTTATTTATCAATGTCAAGCGCCTTCTCAGCTCAGAAAACAGTGATTTTAGCTCTTCTTCGTAAAACTTTTTAAGCTCATTCATTTCATTATCAAGTCTTTCCAATTCCCTTTTAAGTTCGTTAACTCTTCTTTTTAATGCTTTAATATTCTCGAAGTGTTCTCTTGCTTCCAAGATTATTTTCTTGTATCTATCGTGTTCTTGTTCTTCCGCCATCAAATTCTTTTCTATCTCTTCTACAGTGTACTCTTCAATTAATCTTTCCGCAGGGGCCACAACTTGCTGTTCTATAAATTCTTCTTTGTTCACGGATTCTGGGAGTTGACCAATTTTAATTAATAATGAGATTAAGGTCTCTATTTCTTCTTTTGTTTTGGAGAGCTCATTAATGATTGTTCTGATGTTACTGTCTATGTTATTGATCCTTGCAGGGATAAGTTCAATCTCTCTTTCCATCGACTTTATTGAAGCATATTTTGCAGAGTATTCATTAACCATGGATTCCTTTAAATTCACTAACTCTAATTCTTTTTTTCTTAATTCATCTATCTCATTCTCGGCTTGTGCAATTTTGTCGTTTATACTGTCGATTCGTTCCTTTAAAACTTCTATTGCTTCCACTATTCTTTCTCTCTCTTTAGGAACCTCGCTTAATTTGCTTTTTATGTACTGGATTCTCTGCATATCTTGGGTTATTTCGAATATTTGAGCTTCTAATTCGCTTTTTTCTTGGTTTAATTGTTTAATTCTCTCTGGCAGGTTTGCTTTGAGCTCTTTCACTTCCTCATTTAACCGTTTAATTTCAAGTTCAATCATTCTAATTTCATCTAGTAGTCTCTCCTCATATTCTTGGTATTTTGTTATATCGAACCCTGCTAGTTTAAGCAAAACTGATGTTCTACGCTCTACGGGCGATGGATTTGTCCTAAATATTGATGCCCCTGTGAGGGGATCTCTTCTGTATTCTATTACTTCACCATCGAGTGTAACAGCTTTTCTCAGGTTTAATCGACTCAATACCTTCATTGCAGAATCCACGTCTACTACAACGGGCACATCCCAATTATACGACTCTATTATTGCCCTAGATTCTAGTCTTCCCTCAATTACATCACAAACCCATAGTGGAATTAGGGGTTTAAGGTCGATATGGTTTCTCTCAATTTTTTCTTTTAACTGATTGCGCTTTTTTTGTCCCATTTTAACAATGCGTTCAGCGATTTCTATAGAATCATCCTCAAGCATATCGCTGAATCCACCAGACAGAGAGTAAATCGAAACTTTGTTACCGTGCCTCTTTTTTCTAGCTATCTTTAGAAACCGTTTGAGACCATTGTTTGTTAACGCGACAAAAGACGACAGTAGTCTTGGTCCTAATGCGTTTTCAATAGCAAAGATGTATTCCTCCATTAATCGCCCAGGCAAGTGTATGCTAATAGTTATAGCTATTGGCCCTATAACCTCATTTGTTAAAGCACTATAAGAAATATCGTTAAATAATTCCTCGATCACCCCGTGGGGGTCAAGCATTCTAAAAACTTCTTTTAGGTATTCCCTGTTTCTTTCAACTTCTCTTTTCAGTTTATCTCTTTCTTGCTTCAAGGTTTCAATTTGGTCTTCTTTAGACC
>JAGSHR010000139.1 GCA_029855985.1 Candidatus Njordarchaeota archaeon | reverse complement strand
TTTGAATTATCTTGATTTTTTGCGTTTAGAACGTTTTGCCCTGTGGGTCTTAGAGAGTTTTCTGTCGATGATGTAGAGGATGGGGGCTACGACGAGAAAAGCTAAACCAAAAATTATGACTAGTACAAAGAATCCCCAAATGGGTGGGCTTAGGTCTTCATTGTCGTCTGGGAAAGGCGGGATAAAGCTTCCACTATTGCTTCCACTGTCGCCACTATTACCACTACCACTATTACTGCTGTCGCTCCATTCCTCTGAAAAATCCGGTGTATGCTCAACGTAAAAAGGTTCGCTTAGTCTATTCGAGGCGTTTAGTAGAAAGATGCTCTTTAGGATGTCGTGGGTGCTCCATGTTCCAAGGTAATTATCCAAATTATCGCCTTTATCAAGGAGGCATAGGAAACCACCATACTTATGGCCTTGCATGGAGAAAATGGTTTCAACTGTCTTGTTAACCGGCAGGAGGTCCAAATGCCCCAAAAGACTCAAAGTTATAACAATACCAGCCGTGTCGGCGAGATTTCCGGAGGCGTCAATGCCCGTTGAGGGATTAACCAAGCTCATTAACCATTTAGCATCGCTTGATTTCACTGACTCGTTTAAACCACCTAAAATCGTTAAGGCAGCAACACCATAATAATTTTCTAAAATACTATCAAAAATGTCTCCAAAGTGCCCATTGCGGTAAAATCTTCGATAAATGGCTTTAATGACCTTGCTCTTATTTATTTTATCGAGGGCCCCGAATAACTGGAGAATCCTAACACCAGCAAGAGTGGAATCGATAAACGGAGAATGCCAAATTTTATTCTCTCGAGGATTATACGTCTCCATGAACACGTTTTCTTCCTCGTCATACATGGATAAAACCCAGTTTATTATGCTCTCCTTCATGCTTTCATTTAACTCATCAAGCTTACCTATGGCGTGCAAAGTCTCAATAGCATCCCAAGTATCCTCTATGTAGACGAGTACTCTTGCCGCATCGGAATTTTCACCGTAAAAGAACCCCCTGTCATCATACAAGCCTAAAATATAGTTGTACACACTATCAACAATACTAGGAGTCAACGCCCCCAAAAGCTTCAAAGCCAAAACAGAAAACCTCGTCCCAGTAACAGAAGCCCTAGGATAAAAATGATCATCCTTAAAACCCCCACTCCCAGTATGAAAAGCCAAAATATACCTCCTCAAAGCCTCCCCCCTAGTAACATTAAAACCAAGAGACCCAACCCCACCAATATGACCACTAAAACCCCTAGAAGAAACAAGAACAACCTCAAAATGCAAAACCACCACAAGAGAAAAAACAATCAAAAAAACAGTAAAAAAAGAAAATATAATTCGAACCCTCAATTTAGATCACTCTTTGTGATCAACCTTATGTTTGAGAGTTGGTTCGAAAACCACAAGGAGGAAACGAAACTAGCCACGAATAAAACCATGTTTATGACAATACCAGTCCAACCAGTTAACCTAAGCAACCTAATGATAACTCCTAGTACACCTAGAGCCGCGCTAGTAAGTTTGGTAGAGTCTTTTAGTTCGTTTTTGGCGTTTTCATAAGCCTCCGTTATATACTCCTCCTTCACTAACAGATGGTTATAAAACTTATCAGCGAAGACGTAAGCAACAAAAGAATCAACTTCACCTGTAAAGCCTATCATAGCGTTGGCACCCCCACGATCTAAAATAGGCATAACGAAGTTGTCATAATAATTATTGCTTTGCATGTTTGTAAGGCTATAACATGCGGCGAAGTAGACAACGCGTATATTCTCCAAATCATTTTGATAAATTTTTTTATAAATCTTCATGGGTGTTAGCTGGGTATATTTGTCAGGGTTATTATCGTCCCTAACAGCGAGATAGGGGACCGTTACAGTACCATCTTTTGTTGTTCCTCCGTGGCCTGCAAAGTGGAAATACTTAGGTTTTGAAATATCTGTACCTTTTAGTTCCTTTAGGAATCTTGTGAGGGTTGCTTGTTTTCCCTCTAATCTGTGAAGGGTATAAGTCGTATATTGATTCATATCGTCGGATACTTTATAGTATTCAAAGTAGATATACGTGTTGGCGTCGAATGGACTTGGAACACTGTGAACCGTTGTAGTTCCACTATAAGGTTTATCAGCGATCTCATCGAAAAAACCCTCATATTGAAGAAGCCCTGTTGCTTCATCATAAATCCAAAAGTGTACTGCTATTACCCAACCTACAAAAACTGGCGGGAGTACAGGAACCGGTGAGTAGTAAAGTGGATACAAAGGGTAGTATGTAACTTTTATCGAAACCTTCTTTAAGTTTTCATATGTTAAGGGAGTAATTGCTGTTGTGTAGTACTTCGTTCCACCACCCAGTCCAGGCCATAGAGCCCTAACCGAGTTTTTTAGTTTTATTTGAATCGCTGATTTCGCAGCTTCAATAGAGTTCATTTGTTTAACTGCCTGGTATGCTGGAATCGTTATAAAGGCGACTGCTATGAGAAACATTATCAAGAAAGGAAAGTATTTTTTTTCCGGCTCCCATAATGGGTCGCCTTACCCAGATATATCTTTATTATTTCACTTAGATTTATTGTTAAGTTCACGAAAAATAAACATTTTCCATAATATAAATATTACGGATCCCATCCAAGACTAATGTGTTAAAATGCCTTACATAGAAAAATCCCTAGCACTAATCTAATTGGTACCATCAAGGGAGATTCTTGCATTATTTACAAAATTTTCCCCCACGTGGTGCTTTTCACCCCCTTCACCCAAAAGAAGACATTTCCTATAAATCCAATAGGGAATGTGCGCACTATTTCATTAAATAAACCTAATAAAATAAATAAAATTTTTCCCAGTTTTTCAACCGTTTATAACGTGACTTCCGTCTTAACATGATGGACCCCGCCCAACTGTGCCATTTTTCACACCATAAATACCAAATTTTTAGCCATCAAATCCAAATCATTACTCACCTTAATGGCGGTTAAATAGCCTGCACCCCATACACAGTTTTAAACAAAGATTTTTAAAGAAATAGTGCACTCTCTCGGAAAAATAGAAAAAATGTAAAGGGTTTTCTTATGCTTTAGCGAGTTCTCGGAGTCTTTCAACTGCTTTATCAACGGTATCAGCATAAATCCTTATTATTTTTATGAACCACCCGTTTAGTTCGTTTTCGATTGTTTTGTCTTTACCCTTTAGCACAAAACCGTCGATTTTTTCTTTGAGAGCTAATTCTCTTATGTTCAATAGGGGGTCATCATAGTCTTCAGCGATTTTCACTACTTGCTCTTTTACGTTGATTTTACCGTTCCTCTCTATTTGCACATAGTAGAGGGCATTTGCTTTAGTGGGTTCAACGATTCGCCTTGTTTCCTCGTCCATGGGGATGTAGATCTTTAGGAGTTTGCTGTCTTTTTGAAGTTCGACCGTAGCGTTTGTTACGAATGAAACCTCAAATATGAGTCGTGATGTGAGGTTCTCGCGCAGCAAATCTAGTTCTTTATCGCTTAAGATTGATGCTACTTTTACTGATGCGTAAATTGATGCGAAGAAACCTGCGAACTTTACTCTTAAATCCGAGATCTCTTTGACGGTTGGAACTGACAGAAGAATGGATTTAACTTGGTCAATAGTGCTTTCCTTGTAGCTCTTAGAGAAATAAAGTTTCAGGCTCTCTTTAATGAATGTTATGAATACTGATAACACATATATGTAGACTAGGCTTGCCATTATTGGTTCAACTATTCTAAGCGTGAAGAGGTACCCGTAGAGACCGATTATCGCTATACCAAATGCTGAAATGAATCTCCTTAATTCATCAGCGATGTATCTTCCAGCACTCCTGATCAAATTATAAGTTACTTTGTCAAAGTGATCTGCAACATAGTAGTCAATCGTCAATAATACTAATAGCAAAACTATCGTCCAGAACTCGTTCGTTATGTGGTAAATCCCCTTCCATTCATTCAGCAAACCTATCGTTCCGTAATAGAACGTGATAATGAACAGAACTAAAGCGATTACGTAGGATGTCATAAACATTTCATCTACGTTCATTTCACCGCGTTCATTGATAAATCCTATGAATCCCATTGTTACCTTTAACGAAATGAGTATCCCCATGCCTAGGATTAAGTAGAATGACACAGAGC
>JAGSHR010000166.1 GCA_029855985.1 Candidatus Njordarchaeota archaeon | reverse complement strand
TGTTAGGAAAGTGTATACACACTCCTTTTCATATTTCGAACTAAGGAAGCTGTTGAGAGAATCTGGATTCAGAAAAATTAAGATAGGGAGTCTTTTCTTCTTGTTAAGGCCTATGTTTGTAAAAAGCAAACGACAACACTTAACTTCTTTTGAAAACAGATTGGCAAAGCTTGAAAATAAGCTGAGATGGTTTTTTCCATTTAGTGCTCTAGGGTATTATCTAATTGTTATTGCGCAAAAGTAAGAGTTCGGGATAAAAATTTTAGATAGACTTATTTGATTGTTTTCCGATATACATATAGTAAGTTGCAAAGATGGTGTCTCTTATAATGACTCATGTTAAGTGGTCCGAAGTCTGGCTTGGGTTCAAACATCGGAATCATTCTTTAATCATTCGTGTTGAAGTGAGCATCCCATCTGGGGTTCCAATTCCTAAAGGATATAGAAAATCCAGGCAGAAAGATAGACGTGGCTTCTGGATTTATTTCTCAAGATGGTACAGTGATATTCACGATGCCGAGGATGAAGCAATAAATTTGACTCGATGGCTTAGTTACAACAAGCAAAAAACTATGTTTTTAAGAGAACTAAGAAGGTGCGTTGATTAAAGGAATTAAGGATATTCTTGGAAATCTAGATTTTCATTTTAAATTATGAAAACCTTTTTTAGGATATTCTATCTCTTTTTGAGAGAGGAGTTAATAGGGTGGTACCTATGAAAGTTGACCTTATATGCGCTGGTTGCACGTTGAACACTATTACACGAATCTTAGAGTGGTCAAACTTGCCTAAAGAAAGGAAATTCGAGATACTTAAGATAATGATAAAAAGGCTTTCAGAGATTTTTGACGAGAATCAGTCTCCTGCTTTAATGTCAAATCCTCTTTTTAGAGAGCTGTATACTCTAATAGGTGATGAAGATCCATTTAAAGAGCTTAAAAAGAGAAGTAACGAAGTAGCCTCTCAAATCGTCAAGCGCATTGAACAAGAGATTTTTTCAAAAAACAATAAAACTGATATGCTTTATCACTCTATGGCTGCTGCTATTGCTGGGAACATCATCGACTACAGCAATCCAGCTCACAGATTCAATTTAGAAGAACTGTATGACGTTTATCTTGAAGTGCTCAAGAAAGGATTCACAATTAACGATTTTGATAAGGCATTATCATTAATTGAACAAGCCAAATTAATTTTATATGTAGGTGATAACGCAGGAGAAATATTTTTTGATAGAATCCTTGTTCGCGTTCTTAAGGAACAATTTCATAAAGATGTTGTATTTGTTGTCAGAGGTGGGCCTATCTCTAATGATGCAACCCTTGAAGATGCTGAAGCTGCTGGGTTAACAAAAATGGTAAAGGTAATAACTACTGGAAGACCCTATTTTGGTGTAGACTTCAATGATGTTAGTGAAGAATTTTTGGAATGGTATGAAAAAGCAGATATAATTCTATCTAAGGGGCAAGCTAACTTTGAGACATTCACGTACTATAAGGACAAAATTAGTAAACCTATAATTTTCTTGTTGAAAGCAAAATGCTTGAACATAGCGAATTACCTTAAAGTCCCACTAGGCTCTCATATATTAAAAGTTGCATAGACTGCTATTTTATAGACTTGACCGGTTGAAATATGCTCAAGAAATCTCTCTCTAGATTTGTTTCCTCTTTTAATTTAACTATTATCTTTGCTCCTGTTAATGTATTAGCCACAAAGGACCTATCTTTTCTCCAGCTTCGAAATATCACTATTTCTCCTTTTTCTAAATTAGTTTTTAGAAGTGTTGGGTCTTTTACTTTCAAATACATACCCGGTTTCAAATCTTTAATACTACGCACCGAGCTTATGCTTCTGAAGAAATCTCCTACTGCATATGTTTTCTTTATGTAGTCTTCTATAGTTTCTTCGACATTCTTTATTTTTATCCGCTTTCCTTCTAAGCCCCTGCGAGCTATTATCAAAGCGGCTACCGCATGATCAACTAAACTTTCCATTTCTACTTTCTCAATCTTCCCGCTTCTAATTCTAAAGATGGCCTCTTTTGTTGTTTTTGTTTCATCAACGTAAAATATTTTCACATTATTTAGACGATTTTCCTCTATGTACTTCTCGATTGCCTTGTATGCATACTTCGCACCTACACCTGATCCTATAAATATCTTGTTTGGAGGGTCTCGTTCTTTAAGAAACAACTCAATCTCGTTTTTTATGGTATCGATTAACCTATCCTGCGCTTTTTTATCTATTTCAAGGTTTGTTGGCAGAGTAATATGCCATAAAACGGGAAGGTGTTCACTTCTAATATATGCAAAGCCTATATGTTTGGTTCCTGGATCAATGCTTAGAATTCTCTCTTCTGGCATCAGTTTGATTAACTTTAATTCAGCTTTTCCATGAGTGACCCTAAGTATGCTGTCGATAAACATATCTAGTTTGTCTGATGGGACTAGAAAATAGGCTTTTTGTCCAATATAGTAAGACAGTTTAATATCTTCTGTTGTTAAAATTAAATCAAGTTTTTTATCTAAGTTCTTACTTCTTACAAGGACTAATCTGTTCGGAAGTATGTTTATTAACCCAGCTCTTTTTATACAATTTCCCACAGCCCTTGCAATATCTTCTTCATTCTCTCCTTCGTGGATTATTGCAAGTATACCTGATATCCCAACTGCTTGACATGCCGCAGAGACTCCAATTACGTCGTAATCTTTCAACTCGCTTTGTTTCCTAATTATCTTATACTCTGGAACTGTGTGCGGAATTAGTTCCACTTTTGCTGTCCCACTTTTGCCTATTATTCTTTCTGCTATAGTTATATGTTTTCTAACGGGCTCTTTGATAGGCTCGTACGAAATCTCCTCCTCCTTCAGCTTCTCTAGGAGGACTTGATACTGTAGACTACCAACGACATCCATCTTAACTATGTCTTCTTTTATCTCGTACCTTAAGCCTATCTTCTCATGAAGCTCGGATAAAATTTCTTTAATCTTTTGTGCATTCTTAGCGTCTGTTATCTTAATTTGATATTCTAATAAAGGTGTTACACTTTTATGTAATAGTAGATCTTTCCTGATAGTTTTAGGAGTTATTATTAAGCCTGGTTCAATGTTTTCTGAATTGTTTTGAAATCCGATATATATTAAGTTCCCTGCATATGTCATACCAACAGGTTTTTTTCGAATATCAAACAAATCCTTTATCTTGAATTTATTAATACTATCATGAATATGCAGTTCTCCGGTTTCGAGCTTTGCTAAGTATAACATTTTAAAGCCAGGGATTTTCTCTTTAGACACAATTATTAATTTTGGATGTGCCTTGTATCTTCGTTTGGGTTTAATATTCTCAATGATGCTATCTAACAAGTTTAAAATACCTGTCTTCAGCTTTGCAGACGTAGCAATAATCGGTATCTCATCCGGAAGGTTATATTGTTTTGCATCATTTCTTATTCTATCAACACTAAAGTTTGGTAAATCTGATTTTGTAGCAGCTATAATAATTGGTAATTTTCGTGCTATTGCATGTCTGAGAACATATTCGGTCCATGCTTGAAAACCTCTTGTTCCTGCAACTACTAATACAATTCCATCAGCAATTGATAGTGCGAGATTCAAAGCAAATCTAAAATCCGAATGCCCTGGTGTATCTATAAGGTTAAATAATACCCCTTTATAATGAAAGGAGATTATTTTCATAAAAACAGTCATTTCTTTTCTGATTTCAAATTGATATGTATCTGGAAACTTACCAGTAATTGCACCAATTAATGA
>JAGSHR010000174.1 GCA_029855985.1 Candidatus Njordarchaeota archaeon | reverse complement strand
TTATGCGATATTGTTGGTCTTGATGTTTAAAAATTATATTTTTGTTTATAAAAGTTTCTATTACACTTCATTTAAACCATTTTTAGCACGCTTTCCCCTATAAAAAGGACAAATTTCCTTAAAATTGCAAGTTAGACATTCCCAACTATACCGTGGGGAAGTCCAATTCTTATAGTATCTTATGGCTTCATCGACAGTTAATGGTTCACTAACGTCATATTCAAAGTAGCCCTCATTTGTAACATAAAATAGTTTTCCCTTTTCTTTACCAGTCAAGAGTAGATAGAACCTTAACTGTTCAACATGATGTTTACGCGGAATACCTCTCGTATTTGAGGTATACTTAATCTCTATTACTTCGTCTTTTAATACAATATCTGGCTTACCTACAATCTTCACTTTCTCATTCCCAACTTGTAATTCCAAAGTATAAACCTCTTTTTCGTCCTCAAGATATTCTTTTATTTTTTCATCATTCTTTACAAGGATTCTAATGAATGTGTCAATCGATTCTCCTATGAATATCTTCGATTTCACGGACTTAGACAACTCAGGGATTTCTCTTCTTAACTGACTCTTGAATTTACATGAAAGCAGTTCGTGAACATGAAACGCGTTCGCTTCATTGACTAACCTATATTTTTCACTTGAATACCTCCTAAACGCCCCCAGAATTTTTTTGATAAAGTCCGACGAAGACAATGTAACACCTTCACAATCAAACATGTTCTTAATGAATACAATACTCACGATGTTTAAGTTCACTAGTTAATGCTTAAATATCTTTTTTTATATATCACTCAATAACCTTGGAGACACCTTAAAGACACACCATAACCCCAATAAACCAAACAAAAAAGCCGAGAAAAAGTAAACCAAGAACACACTTAAACACATATAACGAAATAGAAAAACCAATAAAAACCAAAATAAAGGGTGATGAAACATGGCAAAATATAAAGTAACAATCAACCATGACACATGTATAGCTTGTACTGTTTGTTATAGTCTTTGTCCTGACGTTTTCGAATCAAATGATGAGGGAAAATCAATCATAGTGGAGGAATTTAGAACTGGATCCGACACAATAGGCGAAATTGATGATGCACTCTATGACTGCGCCATGGAAGCAAAGAACTCTTGCCCCACAGATTCTATCAACGTAGAAGAAGCATAAAATTAGAACAAATCGAACTTAACCTCAATATTCTCAGCCGTAATTATTTTTGATTTAACTCCATTTTTTTAAAATCCCTTCTAATACCCTAATTGCTTCCATGTATTCCAAGGGATAAGGCCGCCTAATTTTTGATGATAAAAAATATAGGTTTAAAAATAATCCTAGAAACAATAAACATATTTATATTGGCTCTAGAACAGTGCCATCAAGCACAGCATTTATTTTATTCTTTTTGATCCATTTTTCAACCAGATAGTATATAATGTTAAAAGGCAAGTTTAAGTCAAGAGCTAATGTTTTTAGGTAAACTCTTCCTTCGACCAACCTATCATTTATTTCATGAAGCAATTTGACCGGCTGTTTCTCTAGCTCACTTATATTCCTAACCCGATCTCCTACTTCCTTAAATGCATAGGCCAGTATGAAATAAAACAGCATCCTCGCTATTGACCCTAAGAACCCAGCTGGAGACAAGATAAACAAAAAGAACATGAAGATTATCGATATTCTTAGTCCTCTAGCATCTAGACCTCTCCCTAAGTAGTATAGGATGCTTAATAGCGTTATAATGTTCACCATTGATAACAAAAAGATCATGGCTTCGACTTGCGTGTTTACTTTAGATACTCTAACGGTTAGATTTGCCAGGAACTCCTCAATGTTGTTTCCCGTAGTATTAGAGATTTCATTTAAGAAGTTTAGATATCCAAATTGACTTATTGCATATGCAGAGAAGTCCAAAAGGAATAAAAGGACAGCCATTTTAGAGATTATTTTTAATTCACGGTATTCATCTAATCTGTAGATTTGGTAATCCTTGTAGATATTTAATAATAATATTATAGTGTATATTACTATCAATGCGATTATGTGTAAGCTATAAATATTTTTGAATTCTTCTACACTGATACCACTTTGAGCTAAGGCTCTTGCTGATTGAAACACTATTATTTCAGATGCTGTCTGTATTACCGCCATTATAACGAGTAGTTTAGCTATTATCAAGGTTCTTTTCCAAATTCCTGGTCTTGTTATACCCAAGTATTTTAGCAGTTCACCCAATTGTTATACCCCCTAATCTAAGGAATAATGCACTTTATTAAATTTACTTGCAAATTTAGCGACGGCTCCTTTTAGGTTTTCTGGGTTTCTATCATTAATGGCGTGAGAAATCAGTTCAGCGATCTTTACCATATCTTGCTCTAACATGCCTCTCCTAGTTATCTCTTGTGTACCTATCCTCCCTATTGCGTCGATGAATATGTTTGCTCTTTCCAATTTTTCTTTTAAAGCCATACCGTCGAGAACATCGTCTAGAAGTATTTGGTGTGTCTCGGTGTATCCTAACCTTGCTGCTTTAACCTTTAACCCTCTCTTAGCTAATTCTTCTGCAAGTTTTTTGCTGTTTTTCACGATATTCGCCGCGTAGGATTCCCCAAACTTTAACATTTCTAGGGCAGTTACCCCAAGAGCCGCTATTCTTGCAACGTGGGGATTGTCTACTAGCATGTATGGTCTTGATAGAACATCTTCAATTTTCTTATTTATATTTTCATCATTGGTTAAAATCAAGCCACCTTGGGGACCGGGAAACGTCTTATGGGTGCTCCCAATAAGTAAATCTGCACCCTCTCTTAGTGGATCTTGGAATTTTCTTCCTGCGATTAGCCCCATTACGTGTGAACCATCATAAGCCACTATACCACCGTAGTCATGAACCGTTTCAGCTACTTGTTTTACTGGGTGGGGAAATTGTATTCTACTGGCTCCCAAGAAGACTAATTGTGGTTTTTCTTCATTTATTAAGTCAACTGCTTTTCCTGCATCGATTGTGTATGTTTCATTATTGTAGGGTAGGTAAACTGGTACTCTATTGTATCCTTTAATGTTTAATGGGAATCCTCCGTCTCTAAAGTTTAGTATACCAACTTTATCTCCTGGTCTTGTAAACGCTAGGAGGGTTGCAATAACTGATATTGTGCCACTAACGGGTTTCACGTTGACATAATCCACTTTGAATAACTCTTTTAACCTGTTGACCGTTATATCAATAATTTCCTTAATGATCTTTGTTCCACCATAGAGCTCCGCTGCATATCTCCCATTTAAATCGCTTCTCAGTGCGTTTAAGGCAGTTTCGCTAAGTATATTTTCGCTTGCAACTAGGTTTAAGGCTTTTTTGCGCATATCGGTATGCTGCTTTATGAGTTCAAGAATTTTGTCCAATGAGAACACCTCTATTCATTTTACGAACTCTGGTGTTTTAAACCTAATCTAAAGTTGTCTCGTTATTTTAATGATTATTCATTAATGTTGAATCATTGTTTTCGTTATTGTTCATATACCGTAAATCTTTTACATATAGAAAATTTTGATTTAACAATATTTATAGTGAAGTAGGGGTTG
>JAGSHR010000011.1 GCA_029855985.1 Candidatus Njordarchaeota archaeon | reverse complement strand
TTCGCCTAATTAATGCTCTAACGATGACCTCGTAGGTTGATTTCCACCTCGTCACAGAGGCCGGACTAGGCACAGTTTTTAACCCCATTTTCCTGGGCAAAATCGTCTTCTCAAACAGCTTTAAAGCCTTAACATAAGACTGCCTAGATAAAACCACAAAAGCAATTACAGCGATCTTAACAGCCAAATCATAACCTTTTGGACCCCGTCTAACAGGCAGCTTAAAGCCAACAGACTTAGCTAACTTAAAAACACTTAACACAATACTTATATAGTCAATATTCCATACTTGCATATGGGGGGAGCCTCCTAGAAGCCCCTTTAGATGTATTACTCAGATAATATGTCCTTTAAAAGGCTCCCCCCACCTTCACTAAGCTACAAGTTAGATGAATTCAAGTCAGAAGCAGTCTAACATGGATAAAAGAAAGAGAAAATATGAAATAAGGCCGATGTTTAATTTAAAGTGAGTGCGTTGAAAGAAGAATATAATTTTAGACTCGCACAGTTAAGTGATCTTGAAGCGTTAGCGAGGCGGTATTATGAGTTCTTCGCGGAGCTGAGAAGCAAGCAAGGTTGGAGGCCACAGTCATACAGGGAGTACAAGGAAGAGGTTAAAAGTTACTTAGAGCGTGGAGACATATTTATAGTGGCGGAAACAAAAGGAGAAATCATTGGTTTCGCAAGAATAAGCGAAAGAGATGGCGCCTACTGGATAGAGGAAATATATGTCCACCCGTCGCACAGAGGTAAAGGTCTTGGAAAGAAACTTGTTGAGGCGGTTGAAAATGAGATAAAAAAGCATGACATAGCGGCTTTCATAATGGTTCTCCCACAAGATAGAAGCGCGTTCAGATTCTGGGTGAAAATGGGGTACACGCTTCTAAACTCGATTGAGCTGGCAAAAGATTTTAAACCGCTGGATAGATCACAGAGCACTCGTACAATCGAAATACTTGGTTACCCATTAAAAATAGCTAAATGGGAGAAAGAGGAATACAGTAAGGATGAAAAATATTTCCTCGATGCCATAGAGAAATTCTACGATAACGGTGGAACGCAAAAAGAGTTCATCAAAATTGTAACGGAAGCCATAGAAGAATGGATAAAAGAACACAAAAATACCAATAAGCAAGGATGAAACATATGCCGAAAGTTGAATAGGTGATAGTGAAATGACGGAGAAACTGAATAAATGGAAATGCTATATTTGTGGGGAAGACGTCATAGAAGGCCAAAAGTTCACCTTCACCAAAGACGGGGCCGTTCACATACACTGCCTAGAAAAACACTTAACGAAAAAACACAAACAAGACCCTGAAAAATTATTGAAAATAGAGAGACTAATCAGGGCACTAGATCTATCATCATCGGGGATAGTAGGCTACAAGCAACTAAAACTTGCTGAGGATGACGAAAATCAAAGAAAATTCTACGAGAAACTCCAAATAGAAGAAGAAAAAATATCAACATTAATAACAAAAGAAATCGAAAAATATCTATAACAACCCAGCAAAAGAGAGGTAGATTACAATGAATTACTTTGACACAGGAAACGATCCAAGATTAAAATTCCTCGAGAAATACGCGGAGGAAATCTACAATCAAGGCAAATCAAAAAAATTACCAAGAATAAAAAGGGAGGACTTCATAGGAAACCTAGAAAAAATAGTGAAACTCGCCAAAAACATAAGATGGAGCTACCTAACAAAAGAACAACTAGCAGAATCAGATCAAATTAAAGAACTAATAAACACAGCGAACACGCTATGGGAAAAACTCGAGAAAAACATAAAAGAAATAGAGGAAAAAGAACCCATGTACACAAAGAAACTAGAACACCTAATAAACACAATAAAAACACTACCGGAAAGAATAAAACTGCCAGACGAACCAGTTAACACAGTTGACGTATACTACGTAAAAATAATATCAAAAGAAAAACATCCCAAAGCAGACAAACTATGGGTAACCTATGTAACAGATGGAAGACGAAACTATAGAGTTGTAACAAACGATCCAAATGTAAAACCAAAAGACATAGTACCAATGGCCTACTTACCGCCAAGAGAATTCATGGGAGTTATCAGCGAAGGAATGTTCGTAGGCGGTAATGGAATAAGAAAAGAAAAGGACGAAACAAAAATCGGTGAGAGGCCCCCATTAACCGATAAAGAAAAAAACAATGTTGTGAAAGAAATATATCAATATATAGAATAATACTCCAGTATCACAACAAACAATCAGCTAACTAACACATAACCACTAACATCCAAGCAGAAAAGCAACAAGGCAAAACCCACTCCAGGTGAACAAACTTGACAAAAATCATAAAAATAAACCCAGAAAACTTCAAAAAAGAAGAATTAAAAGACGCAATAACGGCACTAAAAAACAACGGCGTAATCGCAATACCAACAGAAACAGTTTACGGGCTAGCAGCATACGCGTTCAGCAAAAAAGCAATCAAAAAAATATACGAGGTAAAACAAAGACCAAAGGAAAAACCGCTAATAGTCTTGATCGGAAACATGAACCAACTAAAACAAATTGTGAGGGAAATACCAAACTGGGTAAAAAAATCACTAAGCAAACTCTGGCCCGGCCCAGTAACAAT
Organism: Candidatus Njordarchaeota archaeon; assembly: GCA_029855985.1. The sequence continues at coordinate 978 of JAGSHR010000011.1, read as the reverse complement.
CATTCTCCCCAAAAAAGAAGAGGTTCCCAGGGAAGTCACAGCTGGATTAAGCAAAGTAGCAGTTAGAATGCCAAACCACCCAATACCATTACTCCTAGCAAACGAAGTTGGACCTATCGTTGCCCCAAGCGCTAATATATCAGGGGAACCCCCAACTTCAAAGCCAGAAAAAGTCATCGAGGATTTCTATGGAAAAATAGATGTTATAGTTGACGCTGGAGAAACCCCATACAAAAAACCCTCAACAATAATTGACGCAACAACACGCCCCCCAAAAATAATTAGAGAAGGACCAATACCAAGAAAAAAATTAGAGGAACTATTTAGCGTCGAATTGCAATAGCAGGATAGTTGGAAACTTGGATGAAATTTAAACTAATATTTAAATGAAAAGACGAATCAAGTTTAAACCTATTGTTCGAAAAATTTCTCCTTAGCTTTTTTAATTAAATCCTCTTGGCTCAACTCGAGAAATTCTCTAACCTGATTATCCAATTCTTCTACTTCCATGTGCAATTTCGCAATTCGATTTGGAACACAAAACTCGTCGTTATCCTTGTAAAGAAAACCTAATCTAACTAGAATTCTCAACTGGTTTGTAAGTTCCCTGCTATAAGGTATGAAACCGTTCCAGCTAAAACGATACTTAAAACCGATTTTCTCTTTCAAGAGAAAGACAACACATTGGATTTTTATTTCGTCTATGCAACCACCGTTCAAATTTATTATGGAAACCAATCGCTTCAAATCTTTATTTAGTTTTTCACCGATTATCACTAAGTCGCCCAAATCTCACACCGCTAACGAAAAGGTAATTAATTAAACTTAGAATGCAATATAACTTATCGTAATACCATAGGGGGACTTTGGGATTATCTTTTTCTTTTGAATAATGTCTTTTTTCGTCATGTTTTTGGCTGGTTTAGAAATAGGGTCTTTGGGGGCTTCCCCGAGGACCTTTTTGGCATTGATTTGACC
>JAGSHR010000033.1 GCA_029855985.1 Candidatus Njordarchaeota archaeon | reverse complement strand
ATTTTTATCGGCGGATTTACTCTTATGGGGGGCCTTTTGGGGTGCTGGGAAGATTGTCATAAATATTAATTCTTATCTAGGCCCCCCAAATAAACTTTACGCTTCTTTCTTGGCCAATTACGTCTATTAGAGGCCTTGTAGGAGGCAAACCAATTCATTATAGGGCATTACTCGAGAAAGATTAAATGGTTTCTCAAAGGCAAAAAAGAGGCAAAACAGAAAGGCAAGAAAAACTTAAAACAAGAGAAAAATATTTGCACAATTAGAGTAGTTGTTTACTTTATGTTTGTGGAGTTGGCTCTTTAATTCAATGGATTTAGGTGAAGTGGTTTTTGTGTTGGATCCGGCTGAGTATCATGTTTTTTATATGGATCCTTCGAGCGTTCTTTCTCTTATTTTGTTTTTTCAGTTGGGTGGTAAGGGTTGGGTTTATTTTCATTTTGATGGGGAGCGGCTTCTTGTTTACCCGAATCTGGAGAGGTCGCGTGATTTTTCTGGGTTGAGTCCTTGGGAGAGGGATGCTCTTAAGTGGTTGAATGAGAAGGGAACAATAGAGGTTAGTGAGGATTCGTTGATGGTGCTTGGGGAACTGGCTCTCGATGTTGTTGATGAGATTCTTGAGTCTTTGCGTGCTAAGGATGTTGTTAGAAAGAGTGATTTGAGGAGCGAGCTTCGAACTAAGCTTTTCTTTTTTGGTTTTTTTCTTTCGTTGATTATTGTTAGTGGTGTCATTGCTTTTCTTAGGGAATATGGTGGCTTGTCGTTGTCTGTTTCGTTCATTTTGGTTCTTGTGGCGGGAATCGTTTTTCCTGGGGTTTTGATGGGTTATTTGCTTTCTGGGGAGCAGGAAAGTCCTGAAGCGAAACGTTTGACGCAGGAGTTTGGTGCTTACACTGAGGAGTTTATCAATATGATCGTGAGGGAATTGCCTAGGAAAACGAGTGAAGTTGAGATTGTCGAGATCTTGGATAAAGCTATATCTAGAGGGTTGCCCTATGTGATGGCTATAAACGAGCGGTTTGCCTTTGAATTAGTTATCAAGGCATATAAGATTATAGCTAAAAAGCAGGATGAGAGACTCTATGTTTCTGGTTGGCTACCTACCTGGTTGGATCCGGATAAAACTAAACAATACTTGGGCGGGGACCTAACACTAAAGAGGGTATTGAAGCACTTAGTAGACATAGTTAACGAGATCAGTGAGGCACTGGGAGAAGGAAACCTAACAAAAACACTAAGCACAGAACTCATAGATTCAATCTACGAAGAATAATTTTTTCCATTTTTTAATTGTTAGGAAAGTGGCTTGAAATATTCTAAGAAAATTCAAGTCCAAAGGGATACTTTAGGGGTTTTTCTTTGGCGTATGGGTATACAGTTATGAGCATTTTGCTTATTTATTTCCTTCTTTTAGGGGGAATCTTAGTGGTTTCTTGATTGAACATGGTTGTTTTTGTTGGGAGATTGTCTAGATTTAATATTTCTTGTTTCGTTTGGTGTTCTTGGGAAGCTCGGAGGGGGATTTTCTATGTGGTTTATGATGTGTGAATGGGTGTGTTTATATTTTGTTGTAATTTATAATTATTAATTAGGAAATTATCCTTTGATGTGTTGTTTCTGTATAAGGT
>JAGSHR010000034.1 GCA_029855985.1 Candidatus Njordarchaeota archaeon | reverse complement strand
TGAGAGTAGGGAGTAACGTTGCCGGAGTTCCAGCCCGCGAGGTGGAAAACAACATCCGTCAGCTCGATATAGGGATTTATCTCGATGCAGACGTTGTCAGAACACTCGGAAATCGGGGAGATGTTGAGCTGGAAGTCCGGCTTTGGAGGAGCAGGTGAGTGAGTTAAGTAGTATGCAAAGAGGAGTAATACCAGGGACAACGGCACCACCAAAGGTTTAACCTTGGGCATTGTTATTTCTCCTCCCATTCGTATGTGTGGTTTCGTTCTTATTTGTTTCTTTTTACGTCTTAATTAATGATTATCATAATACCTTTTAAAGGGTAAACTCTGTTCTCATTGACCATCCATTCATCTGGGTCGAGGATTATTATCCTGGGTTTATCGTTTAATTCGAATTCCACCCTTGCAGTCCCGTTAACCCAGACTCTATTGAGGAAACTCTTTGTTTGGGTTTTTACTTCGACATCGAGGGGCATTGTGAAGTTGTTTTCGTCGGTAATTTCAAAAGTTAGGAGATATTTTCCGTTTTCCCGCTTTAAACTCAGATTTCTTACGTAATAATCGGGCACTTTTGTGGTGTAAAACCACTCGTTGAAGAACCAGTCTAAATTCTGACCACTGACTTTCTCAAAAACGTTTTGAATGTCTGTCAAATTGCATTCCCTATCATGGCATTCTTTTAAAAGTTCTCTCAAACCTTTAAAGAAAGTCTCATTACCCAAGACGAACTGAAGTGAGCGAAAGACGAAAGCACCTTTGTAGTAAATGATTGCTTCTCTGATGGTTGGGTTTAGTATTCCCTCTTTATACGCATATATCAACGACATTGACTTCAAGTTTGGAAGTACATCAAGGTTTTCAATATCATCAAGATAATTTGAATATTGTTTATCTGTTTTGGACATGGCTAAAAATTCCATAAACGTGGCAAGACTCTCGTCAATCCGACCGAATTTAGCGTAGTCCCCAAACCATAAATGTCCCAGCTCGTGAAAAATCAATCCTGGATTTGAGTAAACCACATTGCCAACACTTGGGGGATGATATATAGAGTAACATCCTATGATTACAACTGGTACCTTAGTATCCTTCATCATGCCGTGCCCCCTGGACCACGAGGGGTTTAAGAGGATGTAAAACTTTTTAGTTGGGACTAGTCCTGTAACATTCACGTAAAGGGTAAGTGCTTCTTGAACCACCCTCTCGAAGTCTCTCAATGAGTGAGACGAGTATTGGCAATTCTGCGGGATATAAATTGTGATGTGCATACTCCCAGCGCTTATCTCCTGCACCTTGCCCACTCTCATAAAAAAGGCTCCATAAATCCTGCTGATATTGAAGTTCTTCATTTTAATTGTTGAATTTAAGAGTCCGTATCCAGGCAGGAAGAAAATATAACCTGAGGGAAATCTAACCGTTAAGTTTACAAGGTTCCCCTTCCCGCTAATTGCCCACCAAGTTAATGGTGTTCCGATTGTCAACGAAGGGTTGAGAGTTCTCACAAAAGAATAATTAAGCTGGTACTTTATCATTCCCTTTATTTCAGGAAGAGATGTTGAGACGTTGATGACATAAACTTTAGCTCGCAGTCCAAGTGTATTGTTCCTGATGATGTACTTGTCGAGTCTATTCAGTTCAATATTATTTCCATTAAGGCTTACGTTGAGCTTCAAAGCATCTGGAATACCTATGGTAGCAAGATACAGAGTTAAATTATGGTGGATGTTCTTAATAGAGAAGTTATATTCTCCAAAGATACTCCCGTCGGGATGATAATTCACTGTGAGATTACCGGACTGGAGATAACTTACGGAGTTAGTCATGTTTTCTATTTCTTCCACTGATGTATGCAATGTACGGGGTTCTCTGGGGTATATTATTCCTAAATAGGCCGAGTGCTTTAATGTTTTTTGGTGATTGCTGTGAAAAGGGCTCGTACACCCCATAATAATGAGCACAATTGTAATAATACTTAGAATACCCAACTCTCTCGTTCTTCTCATCTACCAACCCCCACCTTGAATTCAAATGTTTTTGTATCATCTTTTACCTCCTCTGGAACTTTCCCTAAGATATCTACCAGTTCATCTGAAGTAAACAAGTGAGGATACCTTCTAGCGAGATAAAATTTCAACCCTTCCCTCCAAATGTATCTGTTCATATCACATCCAGGCCCGTTGGGGTGCCCGTTTCTTCTTATTGATTCAGCGGCACAGCCACCGCCACAGATGGGAAGAAATGGACATTTTTTGCATTCTTCGAATTCTGTTGGGTCTTTTGCTTTAACGTCATAATAATATGGCTTGACTTTAAAATGTCCATCATCTGTTATCTCCCCCACAGAATATTTTTCATTACCGACAAATTCCCAACATGGGTATAGTTTCCGGTTGGGATCAACAACATAAGAGAATGGGTGGTCATACATACAATATAATGTTCGGTAGTTTGGTCTAGTTTGAACTTCAAAACCTCGTACATATGCTTCCTTCCAGAGCTTTGGTAAGTAGTCTCTTAATTCACTCCCAGTCAAGAGAGTATTATTACAGGAATGCGAATGCTGAATATCTCCCCGGATAATGCCAAATGAAATACTAACTTCACTTATGCCTTCAGAAACGAGATAATCCAGCAAGTCAGGAATTGCATGGACGTTTGTTTTATCAACATTTATTCGAATCCCTATATGAAACTTTTTATTCGTGACATTATCTAGTAAGAGCTTTATGTTATGTATTATAGTGTCAAATGTCCCTTTACCCGTCCTAGTTATCCTTCTTTTGTCATGAATCTCTTTGGGACCATCTAGAGTAATTTGCATTGACACAATGTTAAAATCATTAATAGCATCAATGACGTCCATGTTTATCAGTGTTCCATTCGTGACAAATCCTGCAGTATAATCTTCAATTTCTCCTTTCCTCTTAAGAGCCTCAAGTGATTCTAAAGTATGTTTACAGCATTTCCAATTAAGAAGAGGCTCACCCCCATAGAAACTTACATCAATGCTAGGATTGCGTTTAATTGGAAAGTATTTTTGATGGTTCAGAGCAAATTTTAAAATAATGTCAATATCTTTTTTTGATAAGAAATCTGCCTTCTGTGTTAGATTGCCCTCATAGCAATAGGGGCACTTAAGATTACAGGCATAGGTCATAGTTAAGGTCAAACCAACTCTGAATGCAGAGTATAGTTTAGAGATTTCAAAATTACGGATCGTTTTAATAATATTTAACTCTTCTAACTCATCATCAACTAAAAAACCAAAATTGTATAATTTCGACCTAATGTCTTGAAGAATATCCTCCAGGTTTCCTTTTAACATTGCCTCTAATAGCTCAAAATCCACCTTAGAGATGCTATTGTACAGAGTATTATACAAAATATAGGTGTTTTCTCTTAATCTGAAAGCAATATTATATTTGGAAATCTTCACCATTGGCATCACCCCAACAATAAGGATAAAAATGCATAAACAAAAGCATTAGTGGCATGTACAGTGATATCCGAGACAAAATACAGGTATTGGAATCGGGATAGGTCCGTGTTCTATGCAAACTCCTGGACAGTAGATCGTACAATAATCCTCGCACTCATAGTTACAATTGCACTTGATGCTACAATTTACCTTACAGTTAGTATTGCAGTAATTCCCTGCGATGCCTTCCCCTGACCCCACCTCAATGATATCAAATTCCACCGCCCTCACCTCCTTTGAGTTTTTGCATTCTACTCTATGTCTGCAACAAACCATAAGTTTTACTGCAACTGATTTATAAAGACCTGAAATTCATTTATAAACAAGATGAAACAATTCATTAACAAAAAAAAGCAATGTTTATAAGTAATTTCACTAATTAGTTTCAGGTGGTCAAATGGAGGCAGTGCGGAGCATTAGGAC
>JAGSHR010000012.1 GCA_029855985.1 Candidatus Njordarchaeota archaeon | reverse complement strand
GGCGGTAACTCTAGATTTGATGTCATGCCTAGAATTGTAGACTACGTTATTCGTAACTATGGAATAATTTTCGCTATAGCTGCTGGTAATTCAGGTTCGAATGGAACATTCACAATGTCTGTTGGTTCTCCGGGTATAGCTACCTTAGCTATTACGGCTGCAGCTGCAACACCTGTCGGTGTTGATGCTATTGGAACATTCGATGCTGAGAGGTACTCCTCGATTGGTCCCGCACCTGGTATGTACGTGAAGCCTGACGTTTCTGCTCCCGGGAATGTTGGTACAACTAAAGCGGGAGGTGGCTATGCGTACGTTGCCGGTACATCTTTTGCTTCCCCCCATGTGGCCGGTTCTGCGGCATTGTTCGTTCAGATACTTGAGAGTATGGGTGTGAATAGAGGTGACATGCCTGGTATTATCAAAGCATTGTTCATGAATACTGCTAATCCAGTTAGGGGTTATGATGAACTCTGGGTTGGAGCAGGTGCACTTAACTTAACTAGAGCGTACATTACTTTGCAAACACTAAGTAAAGTAAATGGTGTCCCGTACGTTTCTGCTATCCTACCAACGCACTTACCTGTTGCCGCTGAGAATGGTAAGCCTTACTTCCCATATGCGGAGAAACTCTTCATTGGTCAACATGTTGAAGTGAACATATCGATAACAACATCTGTGGACGAGTCCTTCACAATAACATTGGAGGGTAACATAACCAATGCGCTCGTATTTACCTCAACGAGCTTCAATATTGAGGCTCCAGGTGGATTATACGAACTTGTTTTGCAGGTGTCTGAGAACGCTACCGTTGGCTACTACGAGGGAATTATCAAATTAGAGTCAACCAACACTGTGAAGGAAATCCCAATAGCATTTGAAGTTGAAGAACCAGTAGCCTTTATGGCTTTTGACATGAAGCACACAGATTGGCAAGTAGACTACAAGTATGGACAATTCAAGAACTTCTTCATTTACGCAGAGAATCACAGTATAGCAGTTGAGCACATATATTATGACCAAGAGTTCAACTTGGACCTACTGAAGAGGTATGACATAGTTTACATGCCAGATGCAGCATCAATGTATTCTAAGATGGGACCACAAGGCGAAGACTTAGGATATGGGTACATTAATATTACACAAGATGAAATAAACGCAATTCACGAATACATCACACGATACAATGGCTTCGTTATATTAATAGGAATGGACCCAGAAGGCAACGACATGGGACAATTAAACAGTTTAGCTGGGTTATTTGACGTAAAATTCGGATTAGTTAAATTAGTGGTAAACAAGAATGTCGATACAGCAGTTGGCGACCCAAACTGCCCAATCGCCGTAGATGAGTTACCATTCTATGGTGTAGAAACAAAGATTCTCGGCGATAAAGCAATGCCCGTCCTAAAATATAATAATAAAGTAGTAATGGCACTATCATTATCCCTAGGTGGCGGTATACTTTTCTCTGGAACAAACTTCATATTTGACAACTGGGCATTCAACGATGAATACATAGTACCAGCGCACTATGTTTACGAGTTCATGGGCAAGCTATTCGATTTAATGTTGAGGAAGAATTACCCATGGGTCAGCGTACCTGAGAATATAACTGTGAACCAAGAAACAACAATAACAGTTTACAACGGTGTTAGTGGAGGTCAACTCGATCTAAAGATTACATCTGAGGATGGTGAGACACTATTAACACAAACATTTAACTTGAACGATGGTGTCAACAATTTCAACATAACAATCAGCGATTACACAGGAAATGTAACGGTACAAGCAATAATAACGTGGAATTCTTATACATTCAATAGAATCGGAGTAACAAGTGTTGTGGAGGCTGAGACAACAGGTGCAGGTGGTGTTGGAGGAGTAACAGGGATTGACCCTATGCTGATAGCGGGAATTGTGGTAGCCATTGTTGTTATAGTAGCAGTAGCGTTCATATTCCTAAGAAAGAAAGGGTAAAGACAAACCAAAACAATTAAACATTTTCAAAATTTTTTAATATTCTCTCTATTCTATTCCTCTATTTCACAAAGACCTGACGTGTTAACAGATTTATTCCACTTATTTATTAGGATTTTTGCTATTATATTATACAATGGGAAAAATTCTAGAAGGTAATATGGTACTTGGCGAGCTGTATGAATTATAGATTGCAAGTAATTTTGTACCTTGTTTTGATTATATTTGTTCCATTCGCTATCGTTTCAAATATTGTGCAAAACAGTGCTATTGTCTCTAGTGTTAACGGTGAATTGTATATTCCCCAAAGCTATGATGTAGGTGGGACTATTGATCTAAAACAAGGGAAAGCTTTAGGCGGTATTGCGCCCCTAGTACTTGACCATGTTTTCCTAAAACTCAAAGAGATTTCTGTTGAATCTAGTAGTTATCATGTTGGTGAGGATCCCTTTTTAAGTAATGGATACAATGGAAGCGGTATAAACGTAGCCATAATTGACACAGGTATCAGTGATGTTATCGGTTTGAAGGGTAAAGTGGTATACTCTAAATCATTTGTAATAAAATCTAACGGTTACGATATCGATGACTTGGACACATGGGATAAGTACGGTCACGGCACGTATGTAGCATTAACCCTAGCGTCAGATCCAATTAAATACGAAACTCTTAGGGGAATAGCCCCCGGCGTAAAAATTTACAATGCCAAAGTAATATCATCAGAAGAGCACCCATACGCTACAAATCTCGGGATAAAGAAGGCGATCGAGTGGAGTATAAATGGCCCAGATAAAACCTTGGGCACCGAAGACGACGCCGACATAATCAATCTAAGTTTGGGCGGAGAAGCATACAGGTTTGATGCATTTAGGAATCTCATAAATTACTACTCAAAACTTGGATACATATTCGTTATTGCGGCTGGAAATAGCGGTGAACTTGGGACAAGCCCAATGAGTATCAATACTCCTGGAGTGGTAGAGGGTGCAATTACCGTTGGAGCGACGGATTCGTCGGGTCAATTTCCCGCATATTACTCTTCCACTGGTCCTACTCCCATGTTGGGTGTTAAACCGGATATACTGGCTCCAGGGGCAACTTTAGTTGCTATAGATAATGAGACGGTTTACTCTGGGATTGGAACCTCTTTTGCTGCCCCGAAGGTATCTGGTGCCTTAGCGATAATATTACAGTTTCTAAATGAGCATTTTAATCTTAATAGAGTTCAAAGAGCCACACTGGCTAGGCTCATACTGTTTAACTCAGTTAATAAGAACGGTAACTTTGGGGAACTATGGGCTGGCAGGGGCATTACAGATTTAAGGATAGCTTACGATCTTCTTGTAAATAATGTAAATCTAACTAGTTTATATGACATTTTTCCCACCAGGATTCCATGCGAAATTTATAGGGGTTTGGGCGTTTTCCCCTTCTTTGAATCCGTTTACTTGGGTGATGTGTATAGGGTCAGATTTTCACTTATCACTTTTGAAACAGGGCCCCTATCAGTAAATGTATTTGGGAACATTAGTGAAACATTAAATGTTCAATTATTAGATGCGACGATGGCGACGCAGCCCTTCACTACTTTTACACTTAACCTAAAAATAACGAACAATACTGAGTATGCGGACAAATTTTATGCTGGTTATATCTCCGTGGGAGTAGGGTATTTAACCACCCGAGTCAATATAAGTTACTTCCTAAAAGAACCCAAAATGCGTGTTTTATTTGATAACCGTTTTTCAAGCATAGGCAATGATTACCCATATGGTAGATTCATGATTCTAAGCAGAATTCTTTCAACATCTAACATTTCTGTTAACTTGTTATTCAATGAAACCCAGTTAACACAATCAGACATAGTGATACTTCTCAATCCTGGTACCCCATATTATACCATTTATGACGTTAAAGTAGTGCCTGGGATGAATAAGACAACAATCGACAACTACATTGACTATATTCATAGTGGCGGGGTAGTCCTTTATTTGGGGCTAGGTGAACCCGACGCTGACGCCACAGTGTCAAGTGGATTACTTAATACCTTTGGTTTAAGCATCGGGAAAAAATTCGAAAAGACAATTAGCGAAAGCGAGATAGTAACAAGATTGGGTGAAAAATACTATGTAATCAATATTGAAACTAGAAACCCTCTAACTGAGGGTGTGTCCCAAATCATTTTTAGCGGAAACCTGGTTTATGATACTGAGGCAACCAGCAACCCAGTTATTTCATATGGAAACAATAACCTATCTGCATTGGTACTATACGGGAACGGGGCTTTCATTTTACTACCCAGCCCAATTACATTGTCGAACAGAGCATTTTACTTGGGAGGCCAGATCACTTTTTCAACCACAAACCTAGTCCAAAACATGGTTAAGTTAACAAGAAACCTTAGTCTATACCCTAAAGTCGTGATTGAAGACAGAAACGTTATTAGAGGAAACACCATAGTGGTTCACTTCGAGAACATTGTAGAAGGAAACATAACTATGCGCTTATTGAATCGCATGACTCGAGACATCGTTAAATATAACCTGAGAGTTAACGATAGCACTTTTGATTTTCAAGTGGAATTAAAAGTATATGGGGACCATGTTGTAGTGTCATCAAGTAGGTACGGTAATTATACATTGGTATTCATGGACACTGTTTTCGCTGAGAAGAGTTCACATGACCCGCCCACAATACATTATATTGGGGATAAAAGAATAGAAGTATTCCAAATCTCTGGGATTGTTAAAGCTGGCACTATAAAAATTTACGACGAAACAGGGGTTTACAATTTCACAATCACTGGATACAACATTAGAACACAAGTCATATTAAGAAACGATACAACAGTTTTAATCGATGTTTACTGTTTAGTCGAGGGTACACTGGCAGACAAAGTTTACACTTTTAGAATTGAAGCCCTAGATAACGATTTCAACAAATATTATATCACAATTCAAGTCGTTATCCACAACAACGCTTACGTGCTACCACTTATAGCTCTCATCACTGGAATAATAATTCTAACATTCATAGCGAGGCAAATATTAATAAAGAAGATCAAGGGATTAACAATTCCCATTGAGCAAAAATAAATTACATTTTTTAGAACAACAGGCTTAGAGTAATGTTCACTTAATTAATAATGTACTTAGGAAAATCTACTAAAGATTTTTTATTGTTATTC
>JAGSHR010000253.1 GCA_029855985.1 Candidatus Njordarchaeota archaeon | reverse complement strand
TTTTCTTTGATGGACCAGCCACTTATCTCAGTGTTTCCCTTGATCATGTAACTCACTAATCGCAACTTAATTCCATTTACCTCAAGGGTTTTAGGTGGTTTAGTGACTGTTTTGATCGCGATTTTTTCTCCCTGGGGTAAATCTCTACATTTTTCCAAGTTTTTTTCCGCATAGTCTTGTTTTGTGCATTGGGAATCTTTCCTTTCCTCTAAGATGATGATTGGAGTTAGAGCGTAGAACTTAATTTTCTTAGTTTCTTCGATTTTCTTTACTAGCTCATCATAAAAGGGGTCTCCAGTAACGTATTTGTCTATAATTGTTTCAATATTCACTTTTGATATTCTAGCTAATTTTCCTTCCCCACCGAACCTTATCACATACTCCTTCATCTTGAGGTTTAAGGACTCATAAGGAATCATCATCGTAATATAAGCGTACGCCTCATTAACCCCTGATTTAAACTTGTAGAATTGAACGTTATAGTAACCTCCTTTTCCCATTTGGTTAACCTCTACAACTTTTGAGCCTCTCTCCACAGCTATTTTTGGCTCAATATATGCCCTACCTATCTCAACATAAGAGACAAGATCATCTCTATCTACAGGAAGGGGGTTCAATGGTGAAAGTTCGTCTAATAAATACTTCATTAGTAATCTTTTCTCTACTAGTGGAACATCTAAGTAGTTGCCTATTACCCATTTTTTCTTTTTGTTTCTCATTATTGGTACAAATGTTATAACTCCGCTCACTGGATCAGTGAAAATGTTAAGAGAATTCTTTTGATACCCATCATTTTCAACCTCATCAATTTCCCTTGATACATAAGGTGTGGAAATATATCGGGTGCCGTTCTCTTCAATTGTTATTAAGTCTACTGGTGCAAAATAGTATTGGAGATATTCCTTACTATTTCTTGTCGATACGCTTTTTAATATTGCATAGCCAAGATACCTCCAACCCAACGGTACAAAGGAATCAATGTCTTCTTTAGGTAAAGAAGAATTTACCTCGATTGCTCCAAGATTTAAAAACAAGGCTCTTATTGCACCAACAGCTGTGCTTGGAGGGAACTCAGGGGCCAAATTATAGGCGTTGGCCCCGTAACCAAAAGGTAAACTTGACCTGAATATAAAGGCCTCAAGTGGCTTTATCTTAAATTTTATTATCATCTTTTTTTGATTCAATTTTACTCACCTCTAAGGTTAGTTAAAATCGGGAAAATTAGATCCTAAATAGGATTGCTTTACCAATTGAATCATTGTAAATCTTAACAAGACCGTAAATATCAGCTAATGTTCCCAATTTGTAACCATGTTCTTCGCTTAAAACAATGAGTTTTTTAGTAAATTCTTGAATTGTGCTAATCAAGTTATCCATGTAGGCCTTTTGGGTATCCACTAGTTTTTTTTCTACGTTTTGATTTAAACTGCTATCATCTAATTTGAGTTTAACTGCTTTTATTCGCCTTAAGAGCTGCCCCTTTAGGAGGAGCATCTTTGTTTCGAAGTCTCTCCCACTTAGCATATCTCCAATCTCTTTAAACGCAGTTGGACAATCGGGGTTTGCTTTATACTTTGTTTTGAGTTCTTCAATTTTCGCTTTCATCGCATCGTGGAACCACACATAGTTCTCGTAGACATCATATAGTGCAGCTTTCGAGAATAATATGGCCTTTTGCAAGCATTTCTCTTTAACTTCCTCCTCCAATTGTAACTTATAATCGGATTCGAGTTCTCCCAAATTTATCCTCCAGTAAAAGTCTAGCGGTTCTAATAGGCCCAAATAGATTGACTTTCTCTGTGAAATCCCATTCTTAACGGTTATTCCCGCGAACTCAATTGACGTTTTTCCCTTCACCCTACTGACGAGGTCATTAATTTTCTTATAGTAGTCCTCAATGTAGTCATTGACAAATGTTTCACATGAGTTAATAGGATCCATGTTTCCTTTTTGCTCTAAAATTTTGTCCACATGTTTATCTATGTATTCTTTTAGGAGATGCAGTTCACTGCCATCTTTTTTCTCGTAATCCTTCACCCTTATAATAAACCAAGGTATCCCAAGTATCATTGTCTTAACGGATCCCCTAGACATCGAAACAACACTTAAACCGTCTTTAGCTTCGTTATCACAGTCGAAGTGAATACTCTTGGAGACCTCCTCATATTCACCCGCTTTCACAATGACGTATCTAAGATCTGTTTTTGTGTTAGCAAGCACCACTCCAAAGGACATGGATGCTCGATGGCTCATACCTGGGATCAAAACAGAGGTATAAACATTTTCCTCCTTTTCAGCATTTATTCTTCCCATTTTAGCATTTATTCTTGTTTCCCTAACTCTAATGAACTCTGCCGAGTAAAATGTCCTAATTAATGTGGAAGCTATCCACCATGTTTCTGGAGGTAGGTAAGCGAAAACATCATCTCCCCCTGAATAAACGAGTTTTCCCCCGAATGCTTCTATTATTTTTGGGTAAACCTCAACAGCTAACCTTGATAAAACCATGCTAACAGTCGATTGCATCGCAGGGGTTAAGAGGCGTTTGAATTTTGGATTTAATAGAAATCTTACTTCCTCTATTAAGTTCCTATCACAATCTTTAATTTTATCGATCTCACTACAGACCGCTTCTACGTATTTCTTTGCAACTTCGTAAGCGTATCCCAAATAAAAGTTGGGCAACATTTCCCCCGAAAGCCATTTACCCATTGAATCCCCATCGCTTCTGACTAGAACATAAGAATTTGTTGGCTCACTGGACAGTGGAATGTATTTCACGCCAATAGTTGTAAGAATCTCTTTAAGTTTTCTCCAATCTTCAAGTCTTAGTATTTCTGCAATAGCCTCAAGAAGGGGCTTAAAGTAAATTATGCCTTTATCACTTTCACCGCATTTAATTGCCTCACTAAAGCTACTTAATACTTTCTCTTCCAAGATCTTTCTTACTCTACCATAAAGCTTTTCAAACTCCTTTTTAAGTTCCTCGAGCAAATTCAAGTAATCCGCTATTTTCTTTGAGAAAACATTTTTTAGGGAAATTGTGCTGATTTCGTGAATTTTTCTTTCAACTTCTATTTTGCTGATGAAAGGTGAGGGCAAAAATATGGCCAACAAATCTCCTAATTCATTATCATTAATTAAGTTCTCTTCACTGAGTTTCTCGATTAATTTACGGATTAATGGGAACATTATCTCAAATTCCTTTTTTACATCCGATAATTCCTTGATTTCACTTAGAGGATCAATCCTTTCAAGTTTTCTCTTGGATACTTCATCTAAGTTTAGTTTTCCCAGTTCATCACGCTTCTTTTTAATCTTGTCGTATAGTGCTTTAATCCTTATCAGAACTTCTTTTATATCGTTTTCTCTTGAAACCACAAGTAGTGTAACTCTAAACCAAATTGTTGATAGGTCATCTGTTGACGGAAAGACCCTAGTAAACTTTCTTTCTGCTTTGATTTCTTCAACTCGACTCTCGTTGAAGGGCTTGAAGATATCTAATATGTCTACATAGTCCCCACCATATCCTACTTCGTTTTTATCGATTTTTCTAGGTAACACTCTCTTCAATAGATCCAAGTGGCACAGCCTCTCACCGATATCAACTATTCCTAATCGCTCCAGTTCTTTCCATTCATTCTCTTTTAGAGGAACCATGGGGTTTAATCCGCAGGCATCACATTTTCTCAATTTGCCACTTTGCGCGTCGACGCCAAATTCTTTTTCTAACATTTTCCCCGATGGTCTAACATTAAATTCAGCTTGCTGTAAATGTTTTCGCGCTAAGAGATCAAGTTGGGAAAGCTTCGTAATTGTATAATATCTCCCAAGTACCTTTTTTCCTCGATATTCCAATATTTCTGCTCTAAGTTTCTTGTTTCCGCAGTAAAGTTCATCGAGTATTTTCTCTAATTTCGTGTCCGTCAATTCCTCGTCTCTCAATTTCTCAATTAAAGCTTTTAGTCTGCTCCAGTTTGATGATTTGTCTATAATGGCATCTGGTAACTCTATAATACTTATCCTTATCTTTTTGAAAACATCGTCGAAGTCAAGTTCGCAACTAGCTTTCTTTAGTTTTTCAACCATTTCACTACCTAACAATGCACTAAGTTTTTTCCAATAGAGTTCCACAATTTGTTCCCAAATTTTTTTGCCACTCTCTATTATTTCATTAAATATTTCCTTGGTATCCTCCACGTCTTTCGGTATTATTGCTAAGAAAGAGTTAGGCACCACGGGGTATAAGAGACTCTCAACGAACTCCTCCCTATTGGGGATATAATCATGATGTAGGTCAACGATCGGTATCCCAATTAGCCATGGGTAAATAATAGCATCAAAACCGTATTTCTCCACTATCGGTTTCATGAATGCATAATTAATCAGCGATAAAAGCAAACTTGAGAACCAAAAATCCTTAGTTTTTCTTGACTTTGATATAAATTCTTGAACACCACCCAAATCAAATCGGATCAAGTACCCACTCAAACCGGTTTTTTTATCATAAACGACAGGAGCCAACGCGCTTGTCATTAACAAATGAGATATCATGGGGGACGTTGGCATCCTAGTGTCCTCAGGAAGAACATAAACATACTCACCAACATTATCAAGCTCCCGCTTATAGAATTCCAACAATGTCCTCACAAATTTGTAATAGAACTTGAACCAATCATCACTATTACTGTCGGGAGGCCCATCTTGATAACCTAAGTCACCGGGATGAAAGTAAACCTCACGAATTATTTTTACCTTTTCACCTAATGTATATTCCGTGGACGTTTTTCCTAATATTAGTGGATCTCCCCCGCTGAATTCTCTAAGCCTGTAGCTGGAGAACGGTTGAACGATCTCCACTTTATCGTGATCGGATTTTTTGGGTATTAGTGACCTATTTGCCGCGCTAGATTCGTTGTCAGCATGCTTTAAAAAATAATTTAATTCCCTATTGTGGTGGTTCTCAATGCAACTAAGAATATTTTCTATTCTTGTTTCTGAGAAACCCAAAGCTCTCAGAATCTCGTCCGCTAAAATCTTAGCCTTTGTAACGTGATTTTTAATATCAATAACCTTTGTTAGGGGGTCATGTAGTATTGCCGCTATTTTTTTATCTAAAATGCCCATGTTAGAGTTACACATTTTTGTTGCACCAAGTTTAGCACAGGTTTTTTGAACGACGATTTTACAACAAACAATAGTA
>JAGSHR010000073.1 GCA_029855985.1 Candidatus Njordarchaeota archaeon | reverse complement strand
CTCTTAACAACACCAACAAGAAAAATAAAACATGGTGAGTGAAAATGGCAGCAGAAGGAGTACCAATCCTAGTTCTAAAAGAGGGAACAGCAAGAACAAAAGGTAAAGAAGCCCTAATCAACAATATTCAAGCAGCCAAAACATTAGCAGACATCATGAGATCCAGCCTAGGACCAAGAGGAATGGACAAAATGCTAGTAGACCAATTTGGCGACATCACAATCACAAACGATGGAGCGACAATTCTCGACGAGATTGAAATCGCCCACCCAGGAGCAAAATTCGTAGCAAAAATCGCGAAATCACAAGACATTGAAGTAGGCGACGGAACAACAACAAGCGTGGTTCTAGCAGGCGAACTATTAAGAGAAGCAGAGGAACTATTAAACCAAGACATACACCCAACAATAATCATCGACGGATACTTAAAAGCCATGAAGAAGGCTCTAGAAATACTAAACGAAATTGCAATAGAAATAGACGTCAACGATGAAAACGCAGTCAAAGAAATCGCTAAAACAGCAGTTTCAACAAAGATCATTGCAACATCCGCTGATCACTTCGCAGACCTTGCATACAAAGCAGTAAAAGCAGTGGCAACAGAAGTCGATGGCGAACTAAGAGTCCCCCTCGACAACATAAAGATCGAGAAAAGAGAGGGTGGATCCATAGAGGATTCCGAGTTCATAAATGGGGTAATAATTGACAAAGAAGTTGTACACCACAGGATGCCAAAGAGAGTCGAAAACGCTAAAATTGCTCTAATCGCTTACTCCCTAGAACTAGAAAAACCAGAAATCGCAGATGTTAACATCATGATGGATCAAACAAAGATCGACGAGCTATTAAGATACGAGAAACAAAAACTAAAGGAAATGGCTGACAAAATCATTCAAACAGGAGCCAACGTAGTATTCTGCCAAAAGGGAATCGATGACATAGTGCAACACTATCTAGCAAAAGCAGGAATACTCGCGGTAAGAAGAGTAAAGAAGAGCGACATGGAGAAGCTAGCAAAAGCTACAGGAGCAAAAATCATAATGACAGAAGATCACTTAAAGCCAGAGTATTTGGGTGAAGCTGGACTCGTAGAAGAAAGAAAAGTCGGCGACGAACCAATGATATTCGTCAGAGATTGCAAGAACCCCAAGGCAGTTAGCGTACTATTGAGAGGTGGAACCAAACTAATGCTAGAAGAGGTAGAAAGAGCATTTAAGGACATGTTGAATACAGTGAGAAACATACTAGTTAGCCCAAAGGTCCTCCCAGCGGGCGGAGCTGCTGAGGTAGCAGTAGCAATAAGATTAAGAGAATACGCAAAAGAGGTCGGCGGAAAAGAGAGCCTAGTGATAGAGGCTTTCGCTAACGCTATCGAAAAGATCCCAGCTACACTAATCGAAACAACAGGTAACGATGTAATCGAGTACTTAAGACAACTAGAGACACATCACAAGAACAATGAGATCGGTTACGGTATTAACGCAATAACAGGTAAAATCGAGGACATGCTAAAGTTAAAGATCTATGACCCATTAAGAGTCAAAGAGAACGCAATCAAGTCAGCAACAGAAGCCGCAACCATGATACTAAGAATCGACGATGTAATTGCAGCAAAAGAAGCATTCGAGGCTAAGAAAGAGGAATCCAAATTCGGCGAGGGTGGCGGAGAAGAGGACTAAAAATTTAAATAAATTTTTATTTTAACCTCCCTCTTCGCTTTCTTCTTCCTCACTTGAGAGAAGTGTTCTAGCTTTATCTTGATATTTCCTGAGCTCATCTAGTAGCTTTTTTTCGAATTCTCGGCGTTCTTCAACGTTTTCAAATGTAAAGTGTTCTTCTAGTTGAGGTAAAAAGGGTTCTAGTTCTTCCAATGTTAATGGGAGAACATCTGTTAATTGAACGGCTATGATCTTAGGTATCTTGAATTTTTTAGTGAGAGTATTTAACAACTCTTTGGCATCATCTTCGCTTAATTTTACTGCTTCGGTAGCGTACTCATATACTCTTCTTTGCTCAGTTAGTTCAAATTGTTTTTTGTCGCCTCTCCGTTTTTCTAAGAGTTCCTTTACTTCCCACAATTCTAAGGGTTCTTCTTTCTCTACTTCCATATGGGGCACCTATATAATTAAACTATTCAAAACAAACTAACTGCAAAATAATAGTTATTCATTTATATTAATGTTCTATTTTGGCTAGGTTAGATGCGATAATATAATTTGTGTTCAATTGAGAATGCCTATTTAGCTTAATAAGTTTTTATTTTTTAGGGCAACATTATGGAGCGACAGGGTCAAAATATATCCATTTTCTCCCCCTTAAATACAATACTGGAATGCCGTTCCTCCTAAGTTTATCTCTTAATTCGAGATCTGTTGTGGCAACGGCGGCGTTTAATCTTTTCGCCATGATCGCTAGTGTTTCATCAGCTACTTCCCACTTTTTTAACTCTCTCTTCTTTGCATTAACATATTCCCTAACATCATTGGGAATCGGTATGACGCAAAGTTTCATTTTTTCAATCAATTGTAAAGCAAAATCTGCTGCGAGTCTTTTTTTCCCAATCTTCTTTTCTTTTAAGATTTTTAGCTCCTCTATTGTTGATTCCAATACGCACAGTTTCATGCCTTCCGATACTTCGAATAACGCGGCTTCTATGTTGATTGGGCCTTTTCTCTTTCCACTTATTGGAAGCATCAAAAGAGAGGAGTCTATTAGTAGTATCCTCCTTGCAGGTTTATCAAGATTTAAAGTGTTCCCATCCTCGTGCTTCAACTTTTACACCTTTGTAATAAACGCCTTTTCCTTTCTTTGTTTTACCGATTTTTATGGGGGCGGGTAAACCTCTATCTTTAAATGTTTTGATAACTTCTTCGTCAGGTTTGTTGCTTGTGAAGACAATCTCAAATTCTTCTCCTCCGTATAATGCTAGTTCCTCGGGATTAATCTCATTTTCTTTCGCGTATTCCTTGACACAATCAGGTATAGGCAGATACTCTATATCTATTCGAATATTGTTTATCTCTGACAGGGTGTTTAACGTTATTGCTAACCCATCACTGCTATCCATACTTGAAGTCGCAATATTCGATAAGACTGTTCCATCATTTAATGTTAATTCTTTTTCAATTGTATTCTTAATTATCTCATTTAGTCTAGGTGTGGCTTCTCCCTTGTTTAACAGATAGTGAAAGGCTGCTCCACTATAACCAAAGGGTCCTGTTACCCAAACAGTTTCATTTTGAGAGGCGCCTTCACGTGAAATAATTTTATCGGTTATCCCAACGGCAACTCCTGAAATCACTAAGTCATCGGATTCGTTTAAATCGCCGCCAAAGAACTTCATACTATATTTCTCACATGTCTTTCTTATACCTCTCTCTATCTCTTGTAGAAAACCAATTTGGGTGTCTCGATTAACCCCAATCGATGCAAGGAAAAATGCGGGTTTACCGCCTTTTGCAACAATGTCACTTGTAGTCATAGTGACTGCTTTCACTCCAATTTGGAAGGGAGTCGTTCCTGGTAGGATATCCGTTCTGCCTATGATCGTGTCAATATTAATGACAATATATTTATTTTCTAGTTTATAGGCAACCGCATCATCATCAATATGCAATTCGTTAGAATCAAGAAACTGTCGAAGTAACTCTAGGACTTTACGTTCTCCCAACTCACTTATCTTCAAGGTTCACACCAAACAATAATCCATGAAAATTCAAAATATAATTTGGCGTTAACTCCATCATTGGCATAATCTAATTAACTCTGGGGCACCTAACCACCAATATTTAATCCCTTAGAGTATTAACATGAGCCTGGTAAGGCGTGAATACCTAGAGCTGAACCTAATAAACTTTGTTGTTTTCTCAGATAGCCAAATAGAGATTGCTTCAGGAGCTGTTAAATCATAGGAATCTATTCCATCGGGGACTATAATTGCTGGCCATCCATCCGAGAGCAGTTTAATCGTTACCATTAGGTAATCTGGTATAACAAGTGGTCTCAGTTTTCCCCAAAGTGGTGCTATCGGAACGATTAAGAATCCTTTAACATCGCCTGCGAAAACGGGGCCGCCTGCGGATAGGGCATAAGCAGTTGTTCCTATAGATGTTGCGACTATAAAGCCATCTCCTCTTCCCTTGGTTAGTGGTTCTCCGTCAAGGTAGATCTCATAAGATATCATTTTTGATAATCTGGAGGTGACTATCAAGTACTCATTTAGAACTGTTGGTAGAGGCTTCTTGGTTCCATCCTCTTCTAGTATGTGGCCTTCCAGTCGGTGTACTTCTTCTAACCAGTATTTTTCTTCTTTTATGAGGTCTAATGCTTGGGGCAGTTCACCTGGCACTATCTCTGTTAGGTATCCTATTTTTCCATAGTTTACACCTAGGATGGGAATGTCTTGTATTTCTCTTGTTACGTGAAGGACGGAGCCATCCCCACCTAACACAATTGCTATGTCAGCGTTGTGATCGTATCTTTTAACTTCTTGGTTTGGTGGGAATTCCTCATAGTCCCAACCTTTCTCTTCTAGTATTTTCCGTATTTTGGGTAAATCTCGCTTAACTGTTTCTTTTGGAGAGTAAAACAGTAGTGCTTTATTTTTCTCCTTTTTCATAGTTTTTTCAACTCTCTTAATTTTTCTACTATTTTTTCTGCTGCCTGTTCTGGTGTTAATTTTGATGTATCGAGTGTTAAGACTTTGTTAAAAAATTTTGACTCTGCGTCCCCTAATATTATGCCAAATTTTTCTGCTTCTAAATTTTCCATTATTTTTCTTTCACTATAACCCTTACTTTTTAATCTTTCTTTTAATGTCTTTATATTGCATGTTAGAACAACGCAGAGGTCTGCTAATTCATCTGGTAAAGCCTCAGCTCCGATGCCTTCAATAACAATTTTTTCCTGTTTTTTCTTTTTTACTAGATTCTTGACGTGTTCGTTTAATTTCTCTTCGTCAATTATTAGTGAGTCCCTTTCTGCATCATATCCCAAGTATAATTTATTGTGTTTTACTAAATGTGATAGATTTATTACAAAAAACCCGTATTTCTTAAGATAAGTTGATATTGTTGTTTTACCAGTCCCAGCTGTTCCACAAATATAAACAACAGTCATACTGTTCACCTGGTGTTTAACATGGAAAATAAGGATGAAACAAATTTAGGCGAGCCGTTAGGATTGGTATCTGGCAAGGCTACACCGAAATCATTCGTTTTCAACATTAGAGATGTACAAGACATCCAAAGGAATCAATATGTACTAGCAATAGACGTCAATGATAATAGAAAAATATTAGCACATATAAAAAACATAATCGTTTCCGGTAGCACCGCTGTTGCCGAATGCGAAGTGTTAGGGGAGATAATTGGTGATTCTTTAAGACCTCCGAGCAGACCAATAACAATAGGTTCAACAGTGATTAAACCCCCATCTGAGGTCCTAGCCGAGTTGTTAGCTAGGGTGCCTAAGGACACAAGGCTGCTAGTTGGAAGAGTGTTTACACAAAAGGATTTGGTTCCCGTCTATTTTAATCCTGCAGACTTCGCTAGGCACATGGTTGTTGTCGCAACAACTGGTGGGGGAAAATCATATTCTATATCCGTGTTTATTGAAGAATTACTAAGGTTAATGGAGCGTAGAAAAAAAGATTTTGCGATAGTCATTTTTGACGTTCATAACGAATATGGAGGCCTTGCATTACCCAATAAGGATCCGAGGCAAATTGAAAAATTAAGAGATTACGGTTTTGAACCAAGAGGCTTTGAGGAACACTTAATGATTTTTGATTGGGAAGCAAATCCTATAATGCTAAAAGACGAGTTCGACCCAGAGAGGCTGCTCTTCCTATATAATGTTAAAGAATTGAGATACGCTCTGATACTTAAAGAGATCATAGGCGAACAAGGAACGCTGCCCCTAAACGATCTATTAGTCAAGCTAGAAGTAAGCGATTTACACCACCAGACAAAGCAAGCTTTGATAACCAGAATTCGAGCCTTAAAGGAATCGGGATTGTTTAGTAAGGATGCACCAGAATTCATAGATCTCATACAACCAGGAAAAGCAACAATAATTAGATTAGCAAACTCGCCATTGGGCGATTATGGTGTCCGATTCATTGTAGCAGATGTTCTTCGTGGCCTGTTTAATAACGCCAAGCAAAGAAAGGTTGACTTTAACATATTGGTTATCGTTGATGAGGCGCACCTTTTCGCTCCAAAGAAGGGCAAAGTTGATGCTGTTAGGGATGTAATAGAGAGAGTTAGTAGAGAGGGTAGAAAATACGGTATTTGGTTAGTTTTAGCGACTCAGAGTCCACGAGACCTAAGCGACACAGTTATAATAAACTGTTCAAGCATGTTGGCGCTGAAAATGCTTAAAAAAGACATCGCAGAGTTCTCCAAAATTTTCGATATACCAAAGGAAATCGCTGAAATATTGGTTGATTTGCCTCCAGGCAGGGGGTATCTAAAGGCACCTTCACTAACTTTGCCTATCATGATTGAAGTGAGACCAAGAATGAGTAGAGAAGTGAAAGGAACAGTTGAAGAAATTAGGGAAATTGAAGACAAAGTTAAAGAAATCGCTAGGAGAACACGAGAGCTATTAAAAGACAAGCTTGCACCAATACTACCAGAAGCAGAAATCGAGGAACCTGAAATAAAAGAAGCAGTTGAAACCAAACCAAAAGTAGAAGAAGTCGCTTCGAAAGCAGAAGCTATTGAGAAAGAAAAGAAAGAAGAGCTCAAGCAAGAAAAACCCGTGCCCGTGGAAGTTAAACCAGTAAAGAAGGAAGATAAAGAGGAGGCTAAAAAAGAAAAAAAGAAAGCGAAAAAACGAAAAAAACAAGTGCAACAAGAAATAGAGGAATATGAGAAGTTAAGGATAGATACAAGCGTAATTGAGGAACTAGTAGACGACTTATTGTTCATGGGTTATGGTGCTAGAGAACTCATACGAACGCTACTTAGAGAGGGGCGACTAACCGTAAATCAGACTTTGACGCTTGTAGATGAACGAGTATTGGATTCTCTCTTATTGATGGGTATTATTGAAAAAAGAGCGAATTTCATAACCTTGGCGCTGGATAAGTACTTGAAGAGAATACTTGGGAATAACCTCACGGTGGAGGCCTATAAACTGTATAAAAATTACCTAAGGAAAAAATTAGGGTAAAACAGAAGCATAACTCAAATCCTTTTTTACATTTTCTTCTTGAATATACATTTCCCAAGCATCCTTACAACATTCTGGTATCTCGACATTTGGGTTTTGCTCTAAAACCATTCTCTCAAGGGCTTCATTGAGTTCCCTATCGCAGGAATTACTACAAGTATGCGCGCCCCTCTTCGAACCTGGAGCTACAGGATCCGAAAGAATAACTTTATCGTGAGAATTTTCGTATTTTAGTAATTCTCTGACAGTGTAAAGCACACTGTGAAGCCACGGTGGTCTATATAGACCATTATTCCATAAGAATTCAACGAAGGTATAAGAGTATATAACCATTGGATTGATGGAAATCGTTTTGGTGCCCAAATCCATAACTTTTCTACCAGATTCAATTACATCCAATATTGCTTCCCATTCTGTTTGAAATGGTTGCTTAAGCATCAAATATGTTTTCAAATAGAAACCATACTCTTTGGCTCTCTCTAAGGCTTTAACATAAGTGTTAAATAGAAATCCCTTATTAATTAACTCTAATACTTGGTCATTCGCGCTTTCCAAACCAACATTAAAATAAATGTCGACATCAAATCTCTTCAAGGGATCAAGTTTAGCCCTATTAACAATGTGTTCCGGTCTAGTTTCTAATTGTAGAACCTTTAAATTTGGAAACGCTTCCACAAGTTTGCTCAATATCTCGAGTCTCTCAGAATCCGTGACCTCGAATTCATCCATAAAGCTACCGGAAGTAAAAATCTTTATAACACCAATGTCATTCAATTTATCTGATGTTTTATTGATAACATAGTCCACTTGTCTTAATAGGTTACCACCACCCCTTGGGTTCTTATAAACGTACCCACAGAAAATACAACCACCACCCCTGCCTTGCCACGCCCATCGACATCCCCTTGTTCCCAGTATGACAACAAGTGCATCTAAAACTTCAAGTTTTTCACCAAACCTAACAGGTTCTTTTTCAATCCAAAATGCAACGGGTTTATTATATGAAGTCTTCGATCTAACCTTCCTTCTCCCTAACGCCCGCAACTCAGCGTTTATCCTAAAAACCTCTTCCAATACTGTTTTACCAATAGGGTAACTCATATTAGACCCCTCCTCTTTAGGACAAGCATATTAGCCTCATCCAAATCGTTGTTAGCGATAGCTACCGCGATTTTTAAACCAAACATGGGCTTCTTCCCTTTAAACTTCTTTTCACTCTCATTTATTATCTCTAATGCCCTCAAATCTTCTCCAATCATGTAAAGGATTAATGCCATATTATAGAAGATTTCATAGAAGTTGAAACCCATGGCCTTGATTTTTTCTAACTTCTCAAGACTCTTATCGAGCAAGCCAAGTTCAAAGTATATATCTGCAAGTGTAGCGAAAGAAAAGTAGTCATTTGGTTCACCTATTGTTTCTTCCAATAGCTTCACGCATTCATCAAAGTAACCAAACCAACCAACTAGTCTCGCAAATGACGTAACCTTATTTTCGTTAATGGCCTTAAAAGTCCAAAGCCTCCTTACAATCTTTAACAATCTCTTGACATAAGGGTAAAAATTCGAGATAATTTGTCTGCGTTTAGTTAAAGTTGTGTCTGTAGACCAAATCTCATCAACTATGGAATCCAAATAAAGTTCAATTGAGTTAACAATCCTATTGGCCTTATTAAGGAGCCTCCTTGAGTACCCCCTATTGTCAACCTCTTTAAGAATATTCTCTATCCTAACTAACGCATTCACAAAATCATCAAAGTCCATTGATAATTACCTTGCAATAATAAAAAATCCACGTTGTCTCTCAAACGATTGTAATTAAATTATTTGGCGCCGGGGGCGGGAATTGAACCCGCGCGGCGATAACGCCACCGGATCTCGAGTCCGGGTCAGAGTTTTGACTGTCCGGCCCCTTAACCTGGCTCGGGCACCCCGGCATTCTATTTCAAATTTATTTAATTCACAATGCTTTTAAAAGCATTATTCTCTGTTTTCGTTTTTCAAATTATTGTTAGGTCTTTCCATGTTCTAGGCACTTTTATATTCTTTTTTTGAAGTAGGTGTTCTCTCTTCATTATTGCAACTCCGATTGTTGTTTTGATTAGATGTATTGTGATATACCAATCTGGATTTTCCATTCTAACTTTTCCGACATTAACTCTTTCAGCGAGTTTCTCTATTATCTTTTGTCTCTTTAGTTTGGTGTTATGCTTATGGACCCATATTCTCCATGTTTCGTTTTCCTTAATCATATTATTCGCATTTTTCTCCACATATTCAGCGGCTTCATCTAGATCCTCAGTCACTAGCATAATGGGGTAAATTTTCTCGGTAAACTCCATTATCCAAGGCTTTAATTTGAAATATTCCCTAATCTTGTTAATCGCCTCAAACGGGTTTCCCTCAAAAACGAAAGCTATTAGTCCCCTAATCCAATCTTTTCCTTTTTTAACAAGGTAAACTCCCGCGTCTTCACATATGCCAGTTACCCTTAAAGCGTGCCAAACTTCACTAGCAGCGTCTAGCTCATAGTGAAGTCTAGAGGTTACCAACAGTTTCGTGTCTCTTGGTATCCAATGTGTCCCCATAGCAAATGACCTCTTACGTATTTTTAATTTAAAATGGTTGATTTCCTAGGGAGAATTGGTTTACTCTTTATGGTTTAAATATTATTGTCTTAGAACAAGATAAAGGTGTTCTACTTTTTAACTTTGAGCATATCAATAAGGATTCTTCGAAAACTGCTGACGATTTTGTGCGGTACTAACATTGGGTAGTATCTGTCTTTCACCCATCCTTTTGATATAATGAATTTGAGAGCGCTTTCATGGTTAATTAGGTTTCCTGGTGATACGTAAATAGCTTTCTTCGGGTTGCCTTTTGGGAAAATTTTATACCCATAATATTTCTCGTTTACTGTTACTTTGACATAAGCTTTATCTCCTACTTCATTAACATCTTTACTTTCTTTTCCCACAAGTCTACTTTTAGCTACACCTATAGAGGGCATGTTTAAAAGAATTCCAGCATGGGAAGCCAAACCAAATCCTCTCGGGTGTAAAACACCGTGTCCATCAAACAAGAATATATCGGGTTTTATTTTGTTTTCCTTAATTAATTCGTTAATTGCAGAGAGGAGAACAGGTAGTTCCCTGAAAGCGAGATATGTTGGAATATAGGGAAAATAGATTGATTGAATCACTGTTATAAATTCTAGTACCTTACAATTTGTTTTACATTCGATCAAGACCGCTGTGCCAATACCAAAATCTGGGTAACTCTCAATATAGGAGACATCAGTTGAAACGATTAGGTTAACATCATTGGGGTCAACGTGTTTACTTGTGTCAACTAGGTTAGCGAGTGCTGTTTGTATGTTTTTGAGGGATTTCAAATATGGGATTACTCTAATTTTTGACAAGTTCTGTCGGTGTTTCAATAAATTTATCTTTCCGCTCGATGATACATCAATGCCATCTTTTTTAAGTCTGCGTATTTTTTCTTTTGTTCCTCCTGGACCGGAGTACTTACCAACGCTCCCGTCACTGTGGATGACCTTGTAGCAAGGTATATCGTCTGGATACTTGTTTATTGCCATCAACCTGCCAACGGCCCTAGAGGCGATTTTATCCCCGAGGAGTTGTGCAATATCCCCGTAAGTTATAACTTTGTTTTTTTCTACTTGTTTTAAAATATGGTAGGTTAGGTAGAAAATATTTGGTACTTCCATCATTGAACCAATTTCATCAAAGGAATATCTAAGTATTAGCAATTTGAGGACCTGGTGAATTTAATGGAGATATATTTTGTGCTTGTTAGACCTAAATACAGTGGAAACATAGGGCATGTGGCTAGAGTATTAAAAAATTTTGGGTTTAAAAACTTGGTTCTTATAGCTCCACAGGCTGAAATAGATTACGATGCTTGGTTATTTGCTGTTCACGCTAGGGACGTACTCTATGAGGCTAAGATCTATGATTCAATACAAGAATTCATAGACAAAGAGAGAGTTAAGTTTATACTTGGCACAACGGCTAGGATTGGTGGGGAGAAGAATCCTCTTAGAACTCCAATAAACTCTAACTTTATAAGGAACTTAGAGTTACCTGATGCCAAGATAGCTGTACTTTTTGGTAACGAGGAGAGCGGACTTTCAAACGAGGAATTATCTTATTGCGACTTAGTGATTACAATACCGACCTCCGAGGAGTACCCTGTCATGAATCTATCCCACGCTGTTGCAATCATCGTATACGAGTTCGCTTTATTGATTGGCGAAGGCAGAATAACCAAACACAGGCCTGCAATGAGAGTAGAGAAGGATATCCTCATAAGGGAACTTGAAGACCTTGTTGATCTAGTAACTGATTCGGAGGAGAAAAAGCCAATTTACAAAGGGATAATAAGAAACATGATAAATAGAGCGTTTCTAACTGGTAGAGAAACCCACACTTTAATTGGAATCTTCAAGAAGATTAAAAAACAATTATACGAGTGTAGCAACGTAAATGATTCGACTTAAATCCTTGTGCACCCTCATCTCAAAGGTTTTAAGTAACCCGAAACCACTATCATCAAGGAATCGAGTTGCATTAAAGAGGCTAGAAGAACAAAAAACCAAGCGCGAATTTGTCTTTAAGACACGAGAAGCCTCCCTAATAAATCCATCATATATCTTCTCTAGACTCGTCTTAAAAACTGGCGCTGATCTACCGTAAGGTGGGTCCGTTGCGATTGCGTGAAAAGTTTTATCGTTAAATGGAAGTTTTGTTGCATCGCCAAGAACAATTTTAACGTCGAGATCATAGTACATCGCATTCACTTTTAAACCTAATAGGTGCTTAAAAGACTTGTCCAATGCCACAGTGTAGGCTCCAATAGAAGAGGCTTCCATGGCAATGGATCCTGATCCAGCAAACGGGTCGAGGAAAATTTCACCGGGTTTGACCCCGGTAAAGTTTACGAGAGCTCGAGATAGATAGGTTTCCATCGTGGCTGAAGGTGCATAAGGACGAAACTTTGGATTGCGGTAACCTATATTTTCTCTTCCTGTGGGAATTTCCTCACCAATTAAATATTCATCTTCGAAATCCAACACTTGCAACTCTGTCTTAGGAAGACCTGGAAGTTTTTCTCTGTCAATTAAATCAATGATTTTTTGATACATTTCTTCTATATTTTTTCTCTTTTTTTTATCGATTACCTTATAGCCTATTTTGTACCTGTAATCATTTACTATTTCTTTAACAAAATCTAAATCGTCTTTGCTTTTTATATGATGCAAAATCCTCCAAGCGGATCTCACATAAGCTGCTCGACTAATGGCAAGCCACCCAATATATTTATTTCCTCTTATAAGGAGAAACTTCTCCTTTAATGTTCTAATAATCTCTAGTTGCTCTCCATAAGCATTAAAAATTGATTCTAATTCGTACCTACCGATTTCTGGCTGATCTCCGGATAACTCTATCAAGTACTCTACAGTAAAACTTAACATAATTATACCCAATAACACTCGTAGGTGTCAAGTTTCGATAGAAAATTGTTTTTAGCCAAAAAAATTTTTATAGTTAATCATTTGTGTTATAGAGTATATTAGTGTGAGAGTAATATTACATTGAGGGGAATCATGTGGGAGCATACAAGTATATTAAAGAGTTCTGGGCTAACAAAACCTCAGAACAATTCCAAGAGCTCATGAGAAGCAGATATTTGCAATGGAGAAAAGAAGGTGCAATAGTTAGAATCGAAAGACCAACAAACCTATGGAGGGCAAGAAATTTAGGCTGGAAACCAAAAAAGGGGTACATATTAGTTAGGGTTAGAGTGAGAAAAGGAGGGCAGAGAAAACCAAGACCAAGAAGCGGTAGAAAAACAAAAGGTTTGGGTATAAAAGGTCACACAGTGAGAAAATCACTCCAATGGATCGCAGAAGAGAGAGCAAATAGGAAATACCCAAACTGTGAGGTATTAAACTCTTACTGGGTGGGTGATGACGGAACACACGTATACTATGAAGTAATCTTAATCGATAAGAGTAATCCAGCAATTAAAACAGATCCATACGTATCATGGATACTCGAGAAACAACACAAAGGGAGAGTTTATAGAGGTCTAACAAGCGCGGGTAAAAAAGCAAGGGGTCTACGGAACAAGGGTAGGGGTGCAGAGAAAGTAAGACCAAGCAGAAGAGCTGCCATAAAAAAGAGAGCTAAGAAGAAGAGGAAAGCAGGGAGAAAATAGAAATATAAGCTTTTTACCTCTATCCTCCTTGAATCTTTTTTCTTAAAAGATTTGTTTGCTCTATTAATCTTGAATAGGTTTTCTCATATTCTTTTTTGAGGGCTTCTGGTGCACTTACGATTTTATCTTTATTGGCTTCTAATTGTATCTTATAGCTCTCTAATTTGATTGCTCTCTTAATGATGTTTTCATCCATTAATCCAAGTTCCCTATTTGCTTTTTCTATCAGCTCTTTTATTTCTAGGTATTCTGGTGGAACGCTAACGGTCACTATTGGTTTCTCCTCTCTTCTTTTGGTTCTGGGTTTTTCTTCTTTTGTAATGGGTTTAACTGGTTCATATGAACCCTTTGTGATAGCATCCTCTAGTTTACTTACGCGTTCCTTTATATCGAGGATTTCCTCTCCTATGTCGAAGAGTTTATCTGACAGTATTCTAACATATTCCTTTAGGTTCTCTAACTCGTAGATAACGGTTTCAAGTGTTTTTGGTTCTTTTGGGGGCGCAGTTATTGTTGGTTCTTCAACTTGGACAGGTTCTATTTCGGAGATTTCCTCTTCGAGTATTCTATCTATTAGGTTTATATCATCCGATAGTGCATCATAATCAGTCTCTTTTTTTTCTTGAGATTTCTCGTGTTTTTCCTCTGCTTTTGGTTCTTCCTTTTCAACAATTTCCTTTAATAGAGCTAGAATATCTTTAACTATGGATAAGTAAGCCGTTGCTTTTTCATTCGTAAAACTAGTTGAGTCCTCATTTCTCAGATTGTCAAGTATTATCTGTGTTCTTTTCTTTAACTCTGCTCCTGTTTCCAGCTTATTGAGAGTATTTAAAATGTTCTCTACAATTGAGATTAGTCTTGGTAGCATTTCAGCGGGCTCTTTCGCCTCTTTAGAAATCTCATTGTACTCTCGCTCGATCTGTTTAAAGCTCATATCGGAAAACACCTCTAGGACTTATTAATTTAAAAGATTAATACCAATAAAAAATTGGTTGGTGTAAGCGATGCTTGTAGAGATAGATGACGCTGGCTTGGGTTCACCTGTCGGTGGCTTAGTGATAGGAGGGAGAAAAGGAAACAATTTCTCGCACGTGGTGATACCAGTAACCGTGTTTCAAAAAAACGAGGAAATGGACCCAATAAAAGTAGAAGTAAAAAAAGCAGTTGAATCACTACTAGAGGCGCTCAAATTTGATCCTTTAAGTGATGAGATCTTTATTTGCCAAGGGGATATTTTCTCACACGCGCGCTCCTGGTTCGACGAAATGGGTTATAAATATTCTATAGGGAAAATTAAAAGTCCTCTCCAAGACTACGTTGAAACCGCTTTTGATTTGCATTTAACAACCCTCGGTGTACCGAGGGATCTCATTAGAAGCTTTAAGGATTACAAAGACTATTCATTCATCCTCTTTAAATGGGCTGTTATCAACAAAAACGAAAGGGAGAAATATGTAAAAACAAGATTCAAATCTTGGAGAACAAAATGGAGTAACGCTGAAATTAGAAAACAGAGAGTAAAATTGAAGCGTGGGGCTATATGTGTGAATTGCGGTGAGGAAATCGGCAAGAGCGAGGAAGCTTGCATGTATAACATATTAGCAGGAGGTAAAGTTTACCGAGCATTCACTCACCTAGAATGTTGCGTATGAGGTGTTTAAAAATGACGCTCAAAGAATTACTAGAAACATACAAAAAGTTAAGGATTACTCATTTTAAGATACTAGAAACAATGGAGCGAAACCTTAATAGATTCAGGTATGTTCCTCTTCAATATCTATCAAAGAAATTGAGGATAAAACAAGAAAAACTTGAGAAGATAATGGACTTTCTGTCAAGAGAAAAGATAATCAAACCCAAATCGGGAAGTTATAAGGGTTACGCTTTAACATATCGAGCCCTAGATATTCTCGCTTTAAAGGATCTAGAGAGGCTTGGAGTGATCACAGATGTTGAGAGAAAAATCGGTGTAGGAAAAGAAGGCGAGATCTGGATAGCCTATTTTGGTTCCACGCCTAGAATACTAAAATTCTATCGAATGGGTAGAGAGAGCTTCAAGAAAGTTAAGAAACACAGGTCTTATTACATCGATGATTCTGTGAAAAATTGGTTCTTGGCATCAATAAAGTCTGCTAAAAGGGAGTATACGGCGTTAAGAGTGCTATACGATAGTGGTGTAAAAGTTCCAGAGCCCATTGCGTCCAGCCGACATGTGATAGTTATGGATTATATTCCTGGGAAAGAGTTAGTGAAGACAGTGATAGATGAGCCGCTCATCGTGTTTAAAAACATTATAATAGAGGTTTTGAAAGCTTATAAAGTGGGCTTCGTTCACGCTGATTTAAGTGAATTCAATGTTATGGTAACGGAGGAGGGTGACATTTACTTAATAGATTGGCCACAATATGTGACTTCAAATCACGAGTTGGCGGAGGAGTACCTAACTAGGGATATAGACAATATTGTAAGGTATTTTACTAGAAAGTATCTTTTACCAGAAGAGAAATTAAGAGGCCTTATTGTTGAGTTAAGTAAACAGTTTTTAGAAGGCAGCAGTTAAAAATAGTGTTTAGGAGTTTTTTCACATGATTTTAGTATAATACTCATTGAGGAACTCTATAATGATCAAAAACGTTGGGAAACTATCTCTCTCCAATTTATCCAAAATAAGCTCTGTGTACTGCTCTGCCTCTTTTATTCTGCCGGAGGAGAGTAACTCGATTGCTCTCCCGAGAAGTCTTAAATAAATTGTTCTTTCTTGCTCGCCTATGGGGATCCTGTGTACAAACTTTAGAATATAGTGCAGGATTATCGGTTCACCCTTTCTAATGAAATCAATGATAAGGCCCTTGACTTTGTCACTAAGACTAAAGTCTTGATATAATTTTTCTCTCATTATGAACATGTCTAGGATTCTGCCAATGGGTTTTCCCTTAAATGCCTCTTTGAGGAACTTGAGTGAGTCTCTGGATAACGTTATTTCAACAAGGTGTGACTCTGATGGCATTATTATATTTGAGATTTGAAGTATTGTTTGTTCTGAGATCGTATCAGGGAATTCATTCATTATCCTTGATAACATTACTTCAATGTCTATAGCACTGTATGTTGATAATGGTGCTGGCAATTTAATGGCTTCTAAGAATGTGTTTTGAAAGGTGGCTATAGCGTTGTTTGGGTCCCCCATATTCCACCTTAACCAAGCTATTCTATTCAATATGAAAAGAGAGTTTTGTGTCTTGTTGCTCCGAGCATGTTGCTCCAATTTATTAATTGTTTCTGTGATCTCATTAGTTAATAACCGCTTCTCTATCATATTTTGCATTAGATTAATGAGAAGTTCCAATATGGGTCTTTCCTCTATTCTTCTCAACATTTGGGTTTGCAATTTCAGATAATATTTCTGAGCCATTTCAAAATTCCTTTCATCGTTTGTAGAAAGGAGGGCTTTTACACACCAATATATGGTGCTAATATCCCTATAACTGAATGGTCTTTCGAAATCAATTTTTCTGAGGAAGGCAGTACAGTACTTAGTCGAGTTATTTGGGTTATACGGCGCAAGCTTAGCAGCGATCTTTGTTCGATAAATCGGGATGTCATAAGAGTCAAGTTTCTCTTCGAGTCTTTTCATAACCTCGTTTGTTAACATCTCCGGTTGAAGGGCGTCAATAATATTAAAAACAGCATCAACTTTTTTCGCTTCATATTGTATGCTGTCAAGTAACCCAATGGCTCTATCGAGGTACCCGAGTTTTGTAAGAATTTTCACTGCTTTTGCAAGTGCGATACTTCTATCTGATCGATCGGGGATTATATCGATTATATTCATCGCGTTGTTTAGGGCTTCTATTGCGAGATCGGTTTGATTTATGTTATGGAATGCCTCTGCAGCGTCGATCAGGGCCACTGCTTTATCATACTCCCACTCTGCTAACTCGTTGATTCTTAATATGAGTTCTCTTCCTAGGTTCATAGCTATATCTGGGTATTTTGGGCCTAGGAACTTGATGGCAATAGAGTAAGTGATAGCGTCACCGATTTTATCTACGAGTTCCTCAATTATATCTTTTATCAGCAAAGGGAAACCTTGCCATTTTATCTCTTCGAGTTCCTCGCTTATACTCGAGAAAAGCGCTTTTCTATCGTATAAATCTCTCACGAAGTGTAGGACGTCTGAGAATATACTGATTATCTTTTCATAGTGTTCATCAATATGAGTTGTCATCGTCAACAACCGGTACTACTATTGATTTTTTTATCATCGTGGCAGGATCATATGTTTAATTATTTATATTAAATTGATTAAAAGAGTTTACGGTTATTCATCTTTGGAGATAATTTTTGGTCTCCACAGGGTTTTCAAGTCACGAGTTAATTTTTTGAATCCCTTGTATTAGTTTCATTCAATTAAAAATTTAAACATACTGTTATTGTATAAATAATCAAGAAACAAGTTGGATTGCATGAACAATAAATTCTCTTAATTGTTTAGGGAGGATCAATATTGGTATCAATCGATGACTTAAGAGAATTAGCATCAAACTATGTCAAACAAGGTTTAGCACTTGAGAAAAAGGGACTATATAAGCAAGCAATAATGAGCTACAACAAAGCAGTAAGCTTGCTCAAGAAATTACTCGAAATGGAAACCAATCCAGAAATACGTAAAATCTACGAAGAAAGATTAAAACAGTACGCTAAGCGCATGTTAACTCTGCTTGAAAAAACAAAAACAATGATCCCAACAGCAGCCAAGAAGCCAAAAAGTAAGGGTCAACACCCACAAGGCGACGATATTTCCCAAATTGTTAAGGAGGCTATCCTTTTTGAGAAACCAAAAGTAAGATGGGAGGACATAGCAGACTTAGAGAATGTGAAACGAACGTTAATGGAAGCCATAGTTTGGCCAATGAAGAGACCTGACTTATTTAGAGGATCAAGACAACCCTGGAAGGGGATATTATTATTCGGACCCCCTGGTTGTGGTAAAACACTATTAGCTAAGGCGGTTGCAAGTAACATCGACGCAGTTTTTTTCAACGTTGATTCATCAATTGTCCTTTCCAAGTGGTTTGGGGAGAGCGCTAAAATTATCCGAGAGTTATTCAAGGTGGCGAGAGAGAAGCAGCCATCCATAATCTTTATCGACGAAGTTGACGCTTTAGCTTCCTCAAGGGAAACCAACGAAAGCGATGCAATGAGGAGAGTTAAGACAACATTTCTATCACAAATAGATGGCTTGTATAGTCGAGAAGGGGAACGATTAGTCATAATAGCCGCTACAAACATGCCAGAAGATATTGATCCAGCATTTAGAAGAAGATTTGAGAAGAGAATCTATGTCCCCCCACCCAACTATGAAGCTCGAAAAGAGATCTTCAAAATCCACCTTAAGGGCGTTGATGTTTCAGACGATGTTGATTTAGATAAATTAGCGAAACTAACGGAGAATTATACCGGCGCTGACATTGCGTTGGTTGTTAGAGAGGCATCAATGCGACCCATTAGAGAATTGGCCGAATCTGGGAAACTCGATGACCCTCACACCAAACCAAGGCCCGTAAGTATGGATGATTTCCTGTACGCGTTAAAAGTTGTTAAACCGAGTATTAAACCAGAGGAAGTTAAGAAGTACGAGAGATGGGCTAGAGAATTCGCATCTGGCTAGGGGTGGAAATCGAAGGGGCTAAATATGAGTGAGGGTGTCAAGGAGCGAAAAAAGGTGGAGAAACAAAAAGACGGAGAGCAACATGATAAAAAAGAAGGGGTCGCAATTGTTGAAAGGGAACCAGTGGGGGTTGATCTTGAGGAATTCGGTGAAGCTATTGATACTAACGTATTCAAGATGCTAGAAGATGAAGTTGTGAGATTGATTGTTGAAAGTGAAAAGGTTGGTAAAATTGATTACCCTGAGTATATTGAGAAGCCATGGTTTTACATAAGACCGCACAAAAATTTTGAGGATAAATGGTTAGAGATGTGGAGTGAAATTCTCCTAATTTACTGTAGGAAAAATAGAACGTTTGTGGTTAACATAATCGATCTCCTAATTGATGAACCTTTTAGAAGCAAGGATGGTATTCATGCGATAACAATGGATGATCTAAGATCAATCATTGATCACCTAGTTAACAAGGGAAAAGCTAGATGGCTGGATGACAAAAAAGAGAGGGCTTTAGTTTACTGGGAAGAACCTGAAGGTATGGTTTCAAAGATTGTAAGGTTTTCACGTGAAGCAGGATTTAAATATGTAACCTTGCATTTATTAGATAAAACTTGGCCGGATTTGCCGATTGAAGAAAAGATTAATCTTTTAAAAAAATTAGTTGTTAGTAAAAAAGGAGTATGGGTTATTGAAAACTATGCAGTGAAATTAGTCAATGGTGCTTAAAATGAAAATGCCAGCAAAACAAGTTAGGTATTGTCCACACTGTAATGCGTACACTGAGCACACAGTAAAGATAGAGTCAACAAGGAAACTGAGGAGTGCCATGTCAAAAGGTCAAAGAAGAGCAAAAAGAAGATCAAAGGGTCATGGAAATCACGGAAGGTATTCGAAGAAGCCAATATCAAACTGGAAGTTAAGGTCAAAAACAACCAAGAAATTTGATTTAGTATTTACATGCACCGTGTGTAATAAATCATGGCACATGGGTCTAAGAAGAATGAAAAAGCTTGAATTAGTAAAAGATTAGGCGTGGTGAAGAAAAATGTCTATTAGTATCTTTGATGTACCTCCATCCGAGTTAATAAAGAGGCTAGCTGACAAGTTGAAGGATGATCCATATGTTAAGCCCCCTGAGTGGGCTAAATTCGTGAAGACCGCGAGTTTCAAAAAAACTCAACCCCAACAAGAAGACTGGTGGTACCTGAGGGCAGCCTCTATATTATATCAAGTATCAAGAAAAGGTCCGATAGGTCTAAGCAAGTTAAGGAACATATATGGTGGAAGAAAAAGCGGTAATAACCGACCTGAACACAAAGCTAGGGCAGCTGGTAAAATCATTAGACTAATACTCCAACAGTTAGAGCTTTCTAACTATGTTGTTAAAACAGTTAAAGGCAGGAAAATCTCCCCGAGAGGCCAAAAACTTCTAATGGACGTAGCGAAGGAAATCGCAAAAGAAAAAGGATTAATTTAAGGGTGTTATAAAGATGGCCTACGATGACGACGAAGAACTGAGGGAATTGTTAGAAAAAAGAAAAGCTGAGATAGCGAATCAGCTAAAGCAACAGCAAACTCAAGCGCAAAAAGAAGCTGAAATGAAAGCAAAACTTGAAAGAGAATACATCCTAAGAAGTATTTTAACGGATGATGCTAGAGAAAGACTTGAAAGAATAAAATTGGCCAGACCCCAATTCGCAAAATTTTTAGAAGATCAATTAATATTACTTGCAAAAACTGGTCGCATCGTAGGCCGAATAACCGATGAACAACTAAAGAGAATGCTATTAGAATTAACTAAAAAAGAAGGAAAAAAAGAAGGAAATATTCGAATCATGAGAAAAGGATTAGAATAGGTGAAGGAAATGGCGAGAAATAAACCTCTCGGTAAAAAATTAAGATTAGCGAGGGCAACGAAGAGCAATAGACCCGTCCCTCTATTCGTTAGAATCAAAACAAATAGGAGAGTAATGTTCAACAAAAAGCGCAGACACTGGAGAAGAACTAGATTAAAGCTATAGGAGGGATTATAATGAAGGAGAATGAGAAAAAAGAAGAAACAGAGGTCAGTGAGGAGAACGAAGAAGTAGCAGAAGAGGAATTAGAAGAGGCTGAAAAAGAGACAGTGGTTGAAGAGACTGTTGAAACAGAAGAGGAAATCTCAGAGGAGCTAAAGGAAGAAATCGAGAAGAGGCGGGTGAAGAAAAGGGGTCCAAAGAAAGTTCCTGAGTACATTTTGGAGAAAGAAATCATTACTAGTGATGAGGAGAAATATGTTGTTGAGAGGATAATGACTGTGAGATTTTATCCAAAGTTACTGTCAGCACCCAAATGGAAGAGGGCTAAAAGAGCTGCTAAACTATTGAGGGAGATGGTTGACAAATACGTGAAATATGCGCCTCACCCGGACACAAAAGAAAAGGTTAGATTGGATAGGAAATACATATGGATACACCCAAAGGTTAACGAGTTAATTTGGTCTAGAGGAGCAAAGAATCCGCCTCGAAAACTTAGAGTGAGAGTTGTCATAAAGTTCCTTGAGCCAGAAAAGAAAGAGGGTAAAGTTGAGGCTGAGCTTAGAGTTCTACCCCTCGCAAGCAGATAAAATTTTTTTGAAGCTTTTTCTAAATCTCCAAACATAATCTTATAGTTTTTAATAGGAAAATCCGTTAAATTGTTAGTAGATTTCAATAAACCATTATTTTAACGACAAATTTGCTTACTGTTTTGCTGGGGGTATTTTTGTGAGTGAGAGAGAAAAAGGT
>JAGSHR010000035.1 GCA_029855985.1 Candidatus Njordarchaeota archaeon | reverse complement strand
TTCTGTCTATAATTATGTTCACGTTTGACTATGATGATGCTCCTGCCAATTTGTTTGTAATAATTCCAGGCAATCACTCTGCTATTTACACGCTTCTTTATAACTATACATAAAGTGTACTCTGTAAGTTGGTGTATTGTGAACCTCGAATTATGGACGATATGACTAGTTCTATTAATAGTTGAGTCTATTTGAGATAAATTAATGGTTCTCGTAGGTCGATTCGGTTATTGAATGAAAGCTGGGAAACAACCGTTCAGGTTTCGGAAAGAGAAAGTAGTGGGTAACTAAACGGAAATCGCATGATCTATTTTGAAATACTACAATGCAGGATCCGGTACATTTTCCACAATATCGAAAACACGTATTTGTGTTCATTAGGTATGTTGTAATATACTGCCTGAGAGAGGTTGTCAGATTCTGTTCTGAAACGTATATACTAATTTTTATAAAACAAAGAAGCTTTTAAATATAGATTCATCACGAGATGGAAGAGTAATGTACCACATAGCAGTGTTACTAAACTTACGACTTCGGGCCTGCTTTATACCAGAAGAAAACGTGCCACTTTCTCACAGAACAAAGAGTCTAGGCAGACTGACAAAGTAGATAAAACTCTGCCTTAGGAAAAACAAGATATCATTTGCTGTCACAAAAAGCAGAATATAATATAAGAAGGTTCCGTGGCACAGCTTGCAAAGGGTGCATCTAAAAAACATCTTCTCAGAGAGCTTACGCATACCAAGAGGTGGAGGTCATCAATGGGTTCATTTGATCCCAGGGTTACCGTTGGATGTTGTTTCGCTTTTATTAGTTTACTGATATTTCAATGATGTATACTTGCTTTTTTCTTCTGTTGTTTATACGGATGAATTACATGTATAGCTGTTCAATATTTCTTGAGCTCATTAGGTATGTCTGTAGATCTTTTTGCTGTTTATTATGGACCATTTGCAGATGCATATACATGATTATACTATTTTAACCAGTACCTTCTTCTTTTGTTTTGTTGCGTTCTGTCGGTTCCTTTTGGTGTTGGTGAACTCCGTTCTAGTGGCAGTTTGTATACTAATCTTTGCGTCCAGACGTTTATGGCACCCAGTGATTGACGGGTGAGTCTGTCACACACCAAGTGATTTGCAGGATTCCCAATTAACACATGATAATACAGGATTACAAAATCTTCATTCGTTCTAAACCAACAAAGCAATGTATAGATATGTTTATTTCTATATAATATCAGCACCAAGAAAAAGAGTTTGTTCTATTCTGTTCACAAACTCATATGCTAATATTTATAGAAGAAAAGAAGCCTTTAGGTGTAGATGATCAATATTAGACAGCTCGAAAACACAGCTAAAACTCCTCCTTAAGAAAAGCGTGAAATCATTTGCCGTAACATAAAGTAGGATATGTGATAAGAAGGTTACGTGACATAGTCTGCAAAGGGTGCATCTCAAAAGTATATCCTTAGTCGCCAGTAAAACATTCTTAAACAGAAGCTAGTTATATTTTGTAAAGCATAACTAGTTAAAACATTGCTGATTTTGCTTTCCATGTCTATCATCT
>JAGSHR010000036.1 GCA_029855985.1 Candidatus Njordarchaeota archaeon | reverse complement strand
CTTTTTATGTGCTTCCAGGAGATATTACCTCAATTCTTCCGTGGTTCTTTCTCGGGCTGGTTCCATTGATAATAGTATTTGGACAATATATACTCGAGAGAGATAAAAAACTAAAGCGAGGGATAAAACTTGGATTTTGTGGATATATTTTGTGGTCGGTTATGTTAATCTTATTAAAAAAATTGGTTAATTTTGAAATTGGCGAATACTACAGTATTCTGATAGGTTATGCAGTCATTTTGGCGATAGTCGTTTTGGGACAAAGGTACGAGAGAAAGGAGAGGTGGTCGGATGAAACGGGTTAGGTCGTTGATTGGTGTGTTGTTGGTTTTGGTGATGCTTGGAA
Organism: Candidatus Njordarchaeota archaeon; assembly: GCA_029855985.1. The sequence goes on along the minus strand of JAGSHR010000036.1, from coordinate 2,407 downwards.
GTGTAGTGAGTCCAGTGATGGCAGCAGACTTAAAAGAGGACACAAAAATAGCTTTAAATACCCTTAGCGTCTTGAAAACAAAAGCGAAATTTAGTGGCACACCTCTAATCTTATTTACAGAGAAAGTAAATAAAGAGAGTATGACAAACAGAGTTGTAAATTTCGTTAGAATGAAACTCGCTTCGGAGAGATTAGACAAAAAGGATATAGACACTGCAATAAAAGAAATTATCTGCTATCTAAAATCAAAGCACGTTAGATCTCCGTCAGTAGTGAAAATTAAATGGCTTCCTAATGGAGAAGAATCGCTGGCTATACTTGACGATGGAAAGGTAATATTTGAATATTATACATGGTTTTACGGAACAAAATTTGTTGAAAAGAACAAAACCACCTTTTCAGTAAAACACGTTCATTGGTCGGATTATAAGATATTTCCCAGGGTTTTCGATGTTTACAACGTTTACGGAATTAAAATAGCTACCTGGAAGTACAATGTGAGCATATTAACGGAAATTTCACCTTCTAACAGAATACCGCTTACTGGAATGGGATACATCGATGGGACTATTAACGTAAAAATTTCTACAGAAGGCTATACCTTAAATAGACCAGCGGTTTTAATCGGAAATGGACCAGCAAATGGGTACGCTTTTAACACGTACACTTACGAAACAGAAGTAAAAATTACCACATCTCAAGATATTAGTCAGATTACACACTATGACCACTTCGCTGCGGGAACGGGATCCACACTTAATGCGAATAATGGAGAGGATACCGTTAGTGTATCCGTAGGTATTTCTTTAGGGCCATTATCTTTTTCTGTGACGAATAGTCCCGATGACAAGTTTATAAGAGCAAGTGCTGGTGACAATTACGGTAGAGAAATAAAAATCATCAATAGATTTAATCCGTGGCATCTAACTGGCCTTGGTGGCGATAAAGGAGTTTACTTTGATGGGGGGTATATGAGCTTCAGCCTGAAGTATAGGGTTGGAGATGATCCTTATCCTTCTATAGGAACTGTTAAGGTAAGCTACAAAATAAATTACGTAGCTGTGCAGGGGGCGTTAGAGTTTCACAGTTTTGGATCTGATAGCTACACGGCCAGCTTAGAGTTCGAGAGGGGATAAAGTGAGGACGAAATTGATATATCTCTTACTTTTTCTCTTACTTTTTTTGAATACGTTGTCTTTTTTAATTGTTCTTTTAGCCTTTCCGAGTCTTTATATCGCTCAACTCATCTTTTCGGGTATCGTCGTGTTGTTAATGCACTTAATCTCAAACGATGTTTCGTGCCTCAAACTAACGGTTGTGTACTTCCTCTTCCTTTCCTTTGCGTTTAGCACGAGTTTAAACGCAGTGCAGTTCATAATCGCTTTATTTCCCGTTTTGTTCCCAGCTTTTGCAACATTTTTCGCAGTGAGAGGTGTCAGGAAAAAATTTGAATCGTCCTGACGAGTGTGTTTAATGGATGGGAGTGGAACGAACGACACGAAAGCCAAAATCTTCAGGAGGGAGTTGATTACCGCTTTGATGTTCTACTTTCCAGTAATGATAATTATTGCAAGTATCTTAATGCCCCTCGGTGTGCCGACTGAGATGATACTTCTACTACCTCTCGTAATACTCGTTTTGGTAGCGTACGTTCGAACCAAATACTACTACGGGATTAATTACAAACCGAACACCAAGAATCTTTCAGCTCTGCTTATGATAGCAACCGCCATGTTTCTGTTGGAGAAAATCCTTTACTCGATAACTGTGAGATTTGATTTCTACGGAATTGTAACTTTTTCCGCCACGCTGATCTTCGCAGTAGTATGGTTCAGATTGTCAAAGGACAGATTAGACAATAAAGCTCTCGCACAGATGCTGATTCCTATTTCTGCCTTCTTCACCTTCATCTGGTTCGTCTTTGCGGTAATCGTAAAAGCAATGTATTCCTTCATCGTTCTGTTGGGTTGGATTCTGCTCTTCCTTATAAGCTTAAGACAGCTGATTAAATCTTTTGGAAAGGAATGAATGAATGATCGCTAAAATTACTGACTATAGATGATGTGTATGAACTAATGAAAAGAAAATTGCTAAGAAGAATGTTAGATATGAACTGTTTAAGAGAGAACTTTTCGCAAGTTTCTTGCTTGGTTTAATCCCAATATTGGTTAGTCGTATCTGAACGAAGTGGTTACTTTCTTCAGAACTTTTATATTGATAAGTTAACTTCTATATAAATCTTCTGACCATATCTTAAGAATTATACTTTAAATTATTTAATATTAAGAATATTATTCTTAAGATATGGTTAGAAAATATTTATGGAGTTGGGTTGTGTTATAATCTAGATGGTGAGAGGTGGTCGGATGAAACGGGTTAGATCGTTGATATGTGTATTGTTGGTTTT
>JAGSHR010000269.1 GCA_029855985.1 Candidatus Njordarchaeota archaeon | reverse complement strand
TCAGCCCCACATAGCCCATTAACACCTCTAAAGGGCGCTGGATCTAAATTAAGCTGATTTATCTTTTTTAGGCGTTGTTTAATAAAGCATCTTACGGCTTTACAACCACATAACCAGCCTCCCTCAAAATCCTTAATGCCTCTTTAACACTGATTACCGAACCTACGCGTTTCTTAGGCTTTTTAACGCGTCTTTTAACCGCCTCGTTCCAAGGTACACGGCGCATTAAGATATGCCACACAGCAACAACAATTTTCCTAGCAACGGCCACATTAGCCTGCTTCACAGTTTTACCTTTAGCTAAGAGACGCTTATAAAACTCGAGGAGCCTCGGACTCTTCCTCTTGGCGTGATTAGCTATTTCATAAAATATCCAGCGGAGTCTCCTATTACAGTCTGACCTAAGTTTGCCATAAACTACTTTTCCCCCAGATTGGTAAACATTAGGCACAACACCAACATAACTAGCTAGTTTTCTTGGCGATGGAAAACGTTTAATGTTCCCGATTTCGGCTAGTATAATGGCTGCAGACTGATAGCCCACACCTGGTATTGATAGTAGAAGCCTAACATCGTCTCTAAAGTCGGCTAGAATGGCCTCTATATGCTTCTCGAGATGCTTTACCTCCTCGTCGATTTTCTTGAGGACGGAGACAAAGGACTTTAGGGCTAATATGGAGGCTTCGTCGAGCTTCTTATTCATTAGATTCTCTAGGGCCTTTTTCTTCTTCCTTAACCTGGGCCATTCACTGATAATGTCATCGACGTTCTTACCGTCTAGAAAACCCTCAAGGAAGACGAGAGCACCCTTTCCAATGTCAGAAAATACGGCATTGATGTCTATCAAGGCCTCATCAAATACCCTTAGAATCATGTTTTTGAGGGCTGTTCTCTGCTCAACCAGTTTTTTCCTAGTCCTAGTTAAATACCGCAGCTGCCTCACTTTTTGATTCTCTGGTAGTTTATAGGCTCTTACCGAGCCAGATATAAAGTTTCTAGCCAGTCTTTCAGCATCAAACGAGTCGGTTTTCTTCCTGCCTCCAGACCTATTATCCTTCGCCAGAACCATATAGACGTCGAATCCCACACCACAAAGGTAATAGTAGACTGATATACCGTAGGGGCCCGTAGACTCCAAGATAACCTTTACAGCCCCGTGACCCCTAATAAAGTCGGCTAATTCACTCAGCCCCCTCAAGGATCTGTCAAATACAGAGGTCTCCAAGACACTGGTTGCGATGTCCTCTCTACCGCCTCCCCTAACTAAATTGACCTCCACTACGCTGGCAACAATCTTCTTTTTATGCACATCTAAACCGCAGACTTTCATACTATCACCCGGGATAGTCTTTCTAGCCCCCAAGCTTGAAGGCGCGACCAAATTGGTCACATTCCCCTACAGGTTTTGCCTAGTTATCCTAGAATTCGACTGGGGAATCAACAAATTCATCCGCGGCCTCTAAGGGCCAATCCGACGCTCGTCTCATTTGCAAAGATTATATAACTAAGGCCACTATATATACCTTGCCAGTGGACTCTACTGGCAAATAAAAGCCACTTTTTAGGGGAAAAACGCCAAAAATCGCCTAAAAAACGTTTTTTACAGCGTGTATCTATACAGCTCGGCTGTACAGTGCAATTCATCCCACGAATGAAATTTCGTGGGCTTTCTCGACGAAATTTTTTTGTAAAAAATAAGAGGGTGAATAAAAGAGGAAAAACGATTATTTTAAATTTTTATAACTCAGTGTCTACCCCTTAAGAATATTCTCGCGATAATACCTACTATTGCAATGACGGCTATTGTCCCACCAATGTATACCATTGAGCTCGAGGAAAAAGGTTCTCCTCCAGTTGTTCCACTGGATGTACTATTATCTTCTGTTTCTCCACCACTTGAACCGCTACCTCCACTTGAAGTTGGTGTCTCAAATGTGTATGTGAAGTTGAACGAGATGTCTGAGATGCTAGTTGAGGAGGACACCATTACTACTAATTGGCTTTCAGTCACGTAGTATGTTGCATCTCCCGCATTTATCGTTGTCTCATCGATTGTCGCTCCAGAAGGTAAGAGGATATAAACGGAGTAATCCGTTCCAGTTGGTAAGGATGAAACACCCAAAATTTGTGCCAAGGAGAATGTGTGAGTTCCCTCTCCCTCAAATGTGCGAACAGTAGCTCTTAGCATGTATATCAACGAAAATGTGCTCTCGCAGTCATCTCTCTCCATGTAAAAGTCGAAGCGCGTGAAGTTAAGATGCCCATATAGATTTGTTAAACTATTTATTGGACTTGAGATCACGTTGTTCGCAAAGTTTTGTATCCCAGTGTAGATTTTGTTCTCGGAGTCAACCAAAGAGTACTCCCAAAAATAATTCGTAACTGTCCCATCGTACACGGTCATGTGGTCTTCCTCATTCATGTTTAGATCAAAGGTATTCAGTATGGCGTCTTTGATGCTATTTACGTATGTGTTAACACCTGTATCACTTGTTGTGTCCCCGAATGTTTTTATTATAAGTTGAGTGTATTCATCGGGTCCTCTTACCAAGTCTATTGATATTGCACAGATCTTATTGTAATAGGTGTCACTCGAGTGCAGATTGATGATTGGTATCTCCTCTATATTATCCCCTACAACTCCAACTGTTAGATCAACAAATCCATAATTGTCGATTTCCACAAGAATGCCCGTTTCAGTCAGCTCCGTTAATGGTTTTACATTGTGTTGTTGCATGTTTGTTGCCGTTGTGTTTAAGGTTAGGGCAGTTGTTGCGAGCACGCCTATTACGAGGAGTAGTATGATCAGTCTGCTTCGCAAATTTATCACAATTTTTACTTGACTTTTAAATTGTGATAAAAAAACCAATGATTCACTCGTATATAAATAATGCGTAATAATTGAATATTTTCTGAAAGTGGCGCTAAATCATGTGTTAAGTGTTTTTAATAGTTCCTTAATTTTACCCTCGATTCTACTCTTTAACGCTACATATTGTTTGTTAAGCTCTATTTCTTCAATTTTCTTGTTTTTTCCTTGCCCGTTTATGGCTACTGCTCCGATTAATTCTCCATTGAGGACAATTGGGTGGGCATTCTTCACATTGTAGCTTTTCTTGGCGTTTACCGTTATGCCCCTCAGTGCGTATGGATCATCAGGGCTTAGTAAGACGATTTGTGAGCCGTTATCGTGTGGGTGCAATAAGTATTCCTTGTATTCCTTCTCAAGTTTCTTATACTCGCTTTTCTCCATGTAGTACTCGTCAACATACTGAGTCCTTATGGCAACTTTAACTATATCTCTCTCTAATTTTCTCAAAATCAACTGTAATTCATGTCTAGGCAGTCGCGTTAACCATTTAATCCCATAGAAGGGAATCGGAGAATACCATCTAATTACGCTTTTAACAAACTCCTTCAACAATGCCTCATGGTTTGTTTCATCCACTTCGATGTAAACGTACTTGTAGTTTCTTTTTCCGAGGGGATCATTTGTTACTCGCACCAGGTAACCTTTTTCCTCAAGACTTCGAATAATTTTTGTTGTTCTCTTTGACTCAAGGTTTAAGTCTTTCCTCACATCGTTTTTCGTAAATACGCCTTTCTCCTTAATGTATTCTAGGACTCTTTGTTCTTCGTCGCTTATTTCAGAGTTTACTCTTCTCAGAGAACAGAACAATTTTGCTTGCTTAATCGTCATAAACATTGGTGAACCCCTAAATCCCAATGCAATCACTATCTCACCGTCCTCCATTAAGTCCCTTACCCAATTCATATCAAATTTTTTCATTCTGACCACGAAAGAAAGCACACTTTTAACAGGACCAATCTCGTTAAGTATCTTGATGATGCTTTCCTTTCGACCAGGGTACCTCACTTCCTCCGTGAGCGCGTGTTTTCTCGTCAAGTACCTTAAAACGATCTTCTCAGGGTATACTTTCCCGAGATTCTCGCTTTTTTGAGATTCTAGTAACTGGTAATCACTGTACAACATGTATTGTGGTGCTTCTTTCAATGCGTAGAAGTAGCCACTTATCAATTCTCCACTCTTTTCCATTTCCTCTAGGATTTCTCTTATTGCTTCAATGTCCCTACCAGTAATATTTGATAGTTCCTCTGGGGTAACCACAACGTTACTGGCAATGTATTTTTTCGCTAGGATCATTATTGCTTGTTTTTCATCTAGTTCTTCCGCTTTCTTCAAAATCGTTTTTCCTAAATAGTTATCAGTGGTTGTCCATATGACTACTTCGTCTTTTCCTTTTTTCTTGAAACCCTTCTTACAGATTAGCCTATTTTGCTCTAGAACCTTTAAGCTGAATCTTAGATCTGAGTAACTTGTTTGGAGATTTTTCATTAGTTCATCAGTGCTAACCTCTCCCTTTTCCTCTAGAATCTTAAGTATTCGCCTAGCCAGCTTATCAAGCTTGTAGTCCCCTTTTAACGCTTTATGGTAAACTGGGAAATCCCTAGTTAAGATCCATCTGGATTCTCCGTTGGGTAACCGTAAACTGATGATTCTCTTGGATTCCAATAATTGCTTCGCATATTTTACCGCTTTTTCCTTGTCAATAACAACGCGTTCAAATATTGAGGGTTTCTTCTCTCTGAACAAATACAGTGGACCAACGTCCTCTATTATCATTAAAATATCCTTCTTACTCTTTCCTTTCGTGTCAGGAGTTAAGTGTTGTCTGATTTTGAACAAGTTTTCTATTAGTGTTGCTTCGAACTTTGGTTTTCTCTCTATTTTCCTAGCCAAAACCTTTTCTAGTATCCTCCTATGAAGTTCCCTTAACAATGCATCCCTATCCTCCAATATGACGACATCTTCAGCGCCGACGAGTATTATCGAGTGACTGAATGGTGATGGTGCACTGCCGCTCCTCAAAAATATTACTTCAGACTCTCCATTTTCTATCCACTCCAATACTTGTTGTGCATGTTGCACATCCATGTAGTCCTCCAATATTTCCCTATAGGTTTCCTGGAGAACTGGAAAATCTGGAAACTTCTTCTTCAATATCGTCAATACTTGCTGTGATTTCAACTGCTGCCTGCTCACCGATATATCATAACTCTTATATTTTCTTAGTATCATAAAACTCCTCGCAGCAACATGCCTAAACCTGTTCTTGAAAAGCTCTGTGTTGAAAATTGCCTTCTTAAGAACGTCCTTCAACTCGTTTGATCTTAGTAGTTTGGGAACATCCTCCAAATCTATTCTTTTTCCCTCTGGTAATGTCAACATGAAACCGTTATCAGTCAGGGATGTGGCAACGTTTCCCTTGATCTTCTTGGATATAACGTATGCATATGCTTTACTGAGCGCATCGTTAGTTCTGCGTCCAAAGAGGAAGTGAAATATAATGTTTTGTCTACCCCTCTGATCAATGTATTCTTCTATTACCAAGCGCTTGTGGCTCGGGATCAACCCAGCTACGGCTAACTGTTCCTTCATGTACTCTAAAATACTAATCGCAGAGTTTTTATCAACCCTGTAATCTTTTACGAGCATGTCAATTATCTCTTCATCAGGGACACCTTCCCTTAACATGTCCTCCATTTTCTCTCTAAATTTCCCGATCTCAATGGATAAATCGAAGCTTCTCGGAAGCATTTCCCCTACCCATGAAGGTACGGTAGGTCTTCTACCGTGAGCTGGCTCCACTATTACCCTCGTCCCCCGCACTCGCTTAAATATGTAAGTCTTTCCTCCCAAAACGAAAACGTCTCCCGGCGTTAGTTTCTCAACGAATGGTTCTGAAAGGTGACCCAGAACCCTATTATTGTATTCAGAAACAACAGTGAAGTCAGCTTCATCTGGAATGGTCCCAAGGTTCAAGTAATAAATCATTCTACTACTTCGCTTTCTACCAAAAACGCCTTCTTCCTCATCGAACCAGATTTTTCGGTAAACCTGTCTTTCCTCTAGCTCCGCGTAGTGACCCGCAAGATACCTTATTACAGCCATGAATTTCTCAAATGGGAGATCATGGTAATTGTATGATCTCTTAACAAGCCTATAGGCTTCTTCCACGGTCCACTTTCTCGTTAAACTCATTCCAACGATGTGTTGAGCTAGGACATCCAAAGCGTTTTTTGGTATCTGAACTCTATCAATTTTTCCATCGTAGGCAGCTTTCACTAGGACAGCGCACTCTACTAGATCATCCCGATCGAAGACTATTATTCTACCCTTCGAGGGCTTGTTAAGTGCGTGTCCAGATCTACCAATCCTCTGCAATCCCTTCGCAACACTTTTAGGAGAACCGATTTGAATCACTAGGTCAATGTATCCAATGTCAATACCAAGCTCCAAACTTGAACTGCTGACCACGGCTTTCATTTCTCCCCTCTTTAGTTTTTCCTCAACCTCTAAACGTGTTTGTCGACCTAAGCTACTGTGATGGGTTCCAAGGTTATCGATTTGTTCTTTACCGTAGAGTTCCATTAGTTTGAAGGATACTCTTTCCGCTCCACTTCTAGTGTTCGTGAAAATCAGCGTTGTTCTGTGTGAATCAATAAGCTTCTTTATCAAGTGGTACATTTGCTCCGTGGCTTCCTCGAAAGAGGCACCCAATAAGTTCTTTACGGGTGCTAAAACCTTTATATCAAGCTTTTTAGTGAAGTAAACGTTAACTATTTTGCATGGACGATTCGCTCCATCATCCCTGTAGCCAACCAGCCATTTCGCTATTTCTTCTACTGGCGCCTGAGTTGCACTCAATCCAATCCTCACGAACTCCCTCTCACCAACCAAATCTTGGAGTCTCTCTAAGCTCAAACTTAAGTGTACTCCCCTCTTGTTGTCGCTTAACTCGTGAACCTCGTCGATAATGACCCATCGCACTCCCTTCAAGTGCTGACTGAACTTTGGTGCGTTCAATACAATTGCTAGAGACTCTGGTGTTGTGATTAAAATGTGTGGAGGTTTCCTCAACATTTTAGACCTTTGACTTTGTGGTGTATCCCCAGTTCTAACCGCTACTCTGATTTCCGGTTTCTTGTAGCCCAATTCCCCAGCTAACTTGCTTATTTCCCGTAGTGGTTCCTCCAAGTTTCTCCTAATATCATTTGAAAGAGCGCGAAGTGGAGAAACGTAAACACAATAAACCTTATCCTCGAGTTCACCCTTTAGATCCAACTCGTATAACTCGTTTATTATTGAAAGAAAAGCTGAGAGAGTTTTACCGCTCCCCGTCGGACTAAATATTAAAACGTTCTCCCCCTTGTGAATGAGCGGAACAGCATACTTTTGAGGTGGCGTAAACGAACCGAACTTTGTTTTGAACCATTTTCGAATAACCGGGTTCAACAATTTAAAGATTTCTCTGTCACTCCAGCTCTTCTCTGCGTATGTAATCGTCATAGCTTCTTCTCCTCTGTTAGGAAGCAAACAATCCCAATTAAAATAATTTATTGCCCCCAATTCAACTAAAAAATTAGCTCCCAACATATCGAATACAAAAAGTCAAAGATTTAAACCAACCAAGACCCTATTAATTTATTACTAGTGACCAGAAAGCCAAGGTTCCTCGAAATGTTATCCTCCCGCATCTTTAGTAAAACAAGCTACATTATAGACAAGAAATTCCCAAAATTCACAAGAAAGTACGCCATAATCTCAGAAGGAAAGGTGTTAGGAGAAGCGGTAACTAAGAAGGTAGGAAAAATCGAAGTTGAAATTCTCGACGAAAATGAGAACTTAGTTGCAAAAATAGTCGGACAATCACTCAAGATAACAAGAGAACTAAAATTCACAGACGAAAACGAAAGTACAATCGCTGTACTCAAATGGAAAAAGGCTTTCATGAGAAACAAGGACTACAGAATAGAATTGGTTGAACCAAGAGAAACATTAAATGTCGTGAAACTCCATCAAGGACACACTTACGAAATCAAAAACAATAAAGAAGAAATAATCTCACGTGCAAAGAAAAGCTGGACGAAAAACTGGAACCAATACACAGTAAACCTACAACCAACTATAAACAATATGAATCTTTACGCATTAGTAACAATCTTAACCATCATATCAATAGATCTAGTAGAAAACACCAATTAAAGTAAAGATTAGATATAAAAATTGAACGAGAATAAACACCAACCACCAGTCGACCGTTCCAACCCAGAATTATATCACCACCTCCAAAATGCTTACAAAAATTCATCGAGAAAACCTAAGCTTTTTAACCGTAGGATGAACTTATGTTAGTATGTTTTGGGCTTATAAGTGTTGGTTGGGGTGGGAATGTGTTGTTATTTTAGTGTTCTTTTAGTATTTCTTGGGCTTTTTTTGGTATGTTTGGGTTTATGGTTTCTATTTCTTTTACCATGTTTGTTGCTAGTTCTTCG
>JAGSHR010000037.1 GCA_029855985.1 Candidatus Njordarchaeota archaeon | reverse complement strand
TGACGTTGCGGGATCTGAATGAGATAATAGGCAAACTCGAATTCATAGAGAAGGGAGTGGGAGAAGAAACATACAGTAGAATTCTACTACCGCTGATAAAGACAACCCTCGAACAAACAGGCCCCCAGCAGGCAACGCTCGAAATAGCAAAAAGAATGATACAGACAATAATAAGAGAGGAAGAGCTACACGAGAACCTAGTCAAAACAATAAGCCAGAGAACTAGCGGATATGACGCTCGAGCAAACCCATCCTCCTAAAAATCTTGTAAATATCAACAGGCTCCTTAACCCACTTATCCTGGAACGGATCATAATACTCGAAAGGCAACGGGTAAATCCAGCCAGACACAGGAATGTCCATCCTGACATCCTTACAACCACTCAACTCCTCACCAATCCTAACCATAGCACTAGTCGGTAACGTTGCCCCCACAATGACATCGTTTTCAGTAATAATAATCCTAGGAGACCCCAAATAAGCAGCCACAACACCATATATCTGGCTGGCACATAGCCTCGGAGCCAAAAAAGTCACTTTAACATTATCTATGTACCTATTCATATGAACTAAAACTCTACCAACAATTTTATTTGATGATAGAACTTGATATCTCTTTAAAATGAATTTATATCTTAACTTGTACTCCTTTATTTTAGCTATTTTATCCGAGACATCGGGCATTTTAAGTAATTCTAAGAATCGAGCCTCTGCAATCTTAGCAACATTTGCAATATCCCTTAACCTACTATAAGGGTTGTCGTCAAGTACGCTTGTAATGATAAAATCTAAAAGATGTGACTTATCAATTTTCGGAGCGTCTAAAACCTTATAATACATTTTTTTAGCGCAATCGATATCACCTAAACTACAACAATTATGCACAGGTAAAGCCGAACCAATACTAGCATCATCGTATAGCGATCTAAAAAGAATGTCGGTTAATATGTCATTTATAAAGTCATGTGGAATATAATATGTGACAATAGCTTTGCCTGTCATCAAAACTGAGACACTTGAAATGAAATTGTATGCAGGGAGAAAGTCGAAGCCCGTTTTAGCCTTTCCATTATCGATATAGTCAATAATTTTCCTAATATACTCCTTATTACTTAACTTTGTTACTAGTAAAACCAACCTAAAGATTCTTGTATCTCTTATATGGTAGGCAACAAACTTTTTTTCTAAGCGTTTTATATTTTTATAAACTGAAACGCGAGAAGTTCCGGGAGCTTCTTTTCTGAAATCGTGACAGGTTAACCATGTAATGAAGTCTTTTAAGTTTATTAACGTTTTGAGATCTTTTCGGTTCAACAAAGTTGATTCGCCATCAATGATGTATTATAGTTATCGGAACCAAACCAAATGAGGTGATCTATATGGATCTGGAGAAAAAGGTTAAAATGTTCCTCTCGGACCCGAAGGCTCTCTCCATAGTGGTATTCGCTGTGCTGGTTGGGTCTAGGGTTGTAATGACCCTTGGCGGCGGCCACCCCACAGACGGCGAAGTGATAGGTTAACGTGTTTTTTCTCATCTTTGGACCGTCACCCTTTTCTTCTGTGTTTTTATT
>JAGSHR010000110.1 GCA_029855985.1 Candidatus Njordarchaeota archaeon | reverse complement strand
GAACGATGTTGTTGGCAGATTAACCACTGCCGCAAAACTGCACAATGCGGATATATGCGTTCTTGCAAGCGGAGACTGTCCTTTACTTGAGCCTTCCACCATAGATAAACTGGTTGGCTATCTAAAGCGACATCCCGATGTTGACATAGCTGATGTTGCTCCTTTAAACGATAAGCCTCCCATACACGAAGGCATATTTGTAGCAAGAAGAGAAGTTTGGGAGCTCGCAGATAAGTATTCAGAGACTCCCGAACTGAGAGAACACCAGTTTCCTGTTCTAAAGGTTTATCCGAGAAAATTTGCCGATTTCAAAAAAGTTCTGCTGCGAGATAAAGAAGTGTTTTATGCTATCAATCATAGGATTTCTGTGGATACTCCTAGGGATTTGAGGTTTATGAATCGTGTTTATGAAGAGCTTGTTGCGGAGGGGAAAACTTTTGACTTGAAAAATGTTATAGAACTTTTATTGAGAAAATCAGAAATATTGAAGATAAATGCAGATGTTAAGCAGAAAGACATTGGTGATAAGACTTATAATGTGCTTTTTGTGATTGGCAAACGTAGGAACCTATTATTGGCTTTGGAAATTGCTGATTATCTAACTTCTTTGGGAATTGGGGTGAGTTTTTTTGTTCTAAATAGTGAGGATAAACGATTGTGTGAAGAGAGATTTTTCAGAGCGGAGATTCTAAAGTACAAAGACAGGATCTATGACATTGTTTTGAGGTATCGTTCTGTTGTGCTTATTATAGATAAGGATTTGGACGAACAGATTTCTTGTAATGTAATTGAAGGTATGCAGAAGTTATCTAAAATATTTGTAATTGATGATTCATATATACCTACTGAGTTAATGGATTGTGTTAACTTGACTACATATCGATGTGAAAACATCAAGGAGATGTTTAAGGATAGTATGAGGAAAATTGCTGAAATGGTTGTAGAGAATCTTAATTAGGGTAATTTACGGACATGAAAGTAGCTTTGATTTATGATGTTAATTGCTCTGTAGGTATGGGGCATAAGCGAAGATGTGAGTCTTTGGTAAGTTACATGGATCGTTTTTCTATTGACTACAAAATTTATGAGAATTTATTTTTTGAATATGCTGTTGGGTTTTTAACAGATAGTGATGTGTCTAAAGAACTCTCTGATTGTGAAGTGTGTATCTTGGATATTTCAACCGTTAGCTATATTCAATATTATGTAGATACAATCTTATCTTTTATCAATAATTTGAAGAATCGTGGCAAGAAGGTTGTTTATATAGACGGTTTGTTTGATGAGGATTGTCTACATAGAAAGGTAGATTCTCTTAGTGATTACGTTGTTATCCCGTATTTTTTATCTGAAAGATTTCAATATTCATCAATGGATGGGATGTTGTTACTTGGTGAGAAATATTTTGTTTATCATCCTGTTGTTTTGGAACTTCTTAATAAAAAGTTTGTTAAGAAAAATTTCGCTGTTGTTAGTTTTGGCGGCTGTACATCTATTTCCTATGATTTCATGAAGAGATTAATCGAGTTCTTCTCGATACTTGGAATGGAAGTAATTATTATTGATCCTTATCACTTCAAAAAATTTCCAACTATTAGTGGATCTCGAGTAATTGATTTTCTGAATCACGATGAATTTTTGTATATGCTTTCTGAATCTAAGATTTTGATTACATCTAATGGTTTAACTAAGTATGAATCTTTAGCCCTAAGAACTCCAGTTGTTATCTTGGATGTCAATAGTAGTAAGCGATGGTATTATAAAGATTTAGAGCAACTTTTTCCTCTTAGGTATTGTACATCTTTGAATGAAGTCTTAAATGCTATACGTGCACTTTTAAGTTATGACAGAGAATTCTCTCTGCCTGTAAAAGGGGGTGAGTTGATATGTCAGATAATAAGAAAATTGTGATTTTTGGTACAGGGGAAATTGCTGAACTGGCATATTACTATTTTACGGATGATAGTGACTATCAAGTGGTGGCATTTGTAGCCGATGATGAATATGTTGAGTCCGAATCCTTTATGGATTTACCTTTGATTAAGTTGAGTAATTTGGTAAAATATTTTCCTCCTAGCGAATATAAAGCTCATGTAGCGCTGTCTTATAGGAAATTGAACAGAATCAGAATGGAAAAGTATATCAGCTTGAAAAGAATGGGGTATGAATTGGTGTCTTATATTTCGTCAAAGCTTGTTAATTTAGAAAGAGGCGTAGAGATAGGTGAGAACTGTCTAATACTTGAGAACCAGACTATTCAGCATAATGTAAAAATAGGTAATAATGTTATGATATGGAGTGGAAACCATTTAGGGCATGGTACTGTTGTATCTGATCACACTTATATCAGCTCTCATGTGGTTATATCAGGTCATTGCTTTATAGGAGAGAGATGCTTCATAGGAGTAAACGCTGCTTTTAAGGATTTTGTAAGGGTAGGGAATGACGTTTTTGTTGCTATGGGGGCTTTAGTAACTCGTGATGTTCCAGATGGTTCTGTTGTTTTACCTGCGAGATCTGAGGTTTTAGATAAGCATGATGAGTTGGCTAATCGTCTGAGAAAGAAGTATTTTGATTTGTAATATTTTGCATTCTTAGGGGATGGAGAATATGTGGGAAAATAGGGGTTTAGTTATTGTGCCTCAGGTTGGATTTTGGTGGATGCGTACCCACGCGATGTTGCCTACTCCTGAACATGTTGGCGGTAATGTGTATCGTATTTATTTCTCTGGTAGAGACCATAATAATAGGTCTTACATTGGGTATGCGGTGGTGGAGTTGAGGGAGGATTCAGTTTATGTATTAGAATATTGTAGTGAGCCTGTGTTGGGTCCTGGAGAATTAGGTTGTTTTGATGATTCTGGCGTGACGCCCTCCTGTATTTTAAAGGATGGGAAAGAAGTTTATCTGTACTACATTGGGTGGAGGCCTAGATCTAGTGTTAGAATGGAACTGATGCCAGGTTTGGCTCGCAGTGTTGGGGGAAACAAGTTTGAGAGAGTTAGCAAAGTTCCGATACTTAGAAGGACAGATAAAGAACCTATATCTATCTTAACTGCTCCTTATGTTTTAAAGGAGGGTCAAAATTATAGGATGTGGTATGTATCTGGGATAAGATGGGTTAATCCTGATTTGCCTCAGTATGATATAAAGTATGCAGAGTCGTTAAACGGTTTTGAATGGAAACAATTTGGGGTTCCGGCGCTAAAGTTGGAGAGTAATGAAAATGCTTTGGCTCGTCCTTTCGTGTTTAAAGATGGTGGCAAATACGTAATGCTTTTTTCGTATAAAGAAAAGGGGAAGAATTATAGAATAGGCTATGCTACTTCTGAAGATGGCATTTTGTGGAAAAGACATTATGATAAATTGTACAGTCCCCCTGCATCTGGTTGGGACAGTGAAATGCAGGCTTATGCTATACTTTTGAGGAACGAAAGCTATGAGTTTTTGTTATATAATGGTAATGGATACGGTAGGGAAGGTATAGGTTATGCAGTGCGTAAAAGGAAAAGTGGTTAAATGTGCCATAATGCAACCTACTTATATGCCTTGGTTAGGATACTTTGATTTAATGGATAAGGTAGATATTTTTGTTTACTTAGATAATGTTCAATTGGTGAAACGTAGTTGGCAAGTCAGGAACAGAATAAAAACTTCTCAGGGAGAATTATTTCTTACTATTCCTATTAAGAAGACGGATTCTAGAAAGCGGATTTTGATAAAGGACGCTGTAATAAATGATGATGAGAACTGGAGATACAAGCATATTAGGTCAATTGAATTAGCTTACAAAAAATCTCCTTATTTTGATGAGGTGTTTCCTGTGATTAAAAGGTTAATTTGTAATGATATAGTTTTTCTTGGGGATTTCAATGTAAATCTCATAGAAGAGATAAGGAGGAGAATAGGTATAAGTACTTTCACTGTTAGAAGTTCATTGCTTGGAAATATGTTTGGTAAGAAGGATGAGTTGTTAGCAAATATATGTGATGCAGTTAAAGCTGATGTTTATATTTCTCCTATAGGATCAGCTGTTTATATTGAGAAAAACGAATCTGGTGGTGCTTTAGTTAAACGCGGTATTGATCTATACTATCACAATTATGAGCATCCTGTGTATGAGCAAATAAACGGAGCCTTTAGACCTTATATGGGAATTGTGGATCTTCTGTTTAATGTTGGATTTGAGCAAGCATTGAGTGTGATAAGATCTGGAAGAAAGAGAGATATTCATTATTCTAATATAAAACATTACTTGGATGAGGAGATTTTGCATTGAGAGCAGATTTTCTGAAAATGGAATCTGTATTTATAGTTGCTGAGTTGTCATCTAATCATGTTCAGGATCTGCAAGTTGCAAGGGAAACGCTGTATGCGGCTAAAGAAGCAGGTGCTGATGCTATAAAGATTCAGACTTTTAAGCCAGATACTATTACGATTGATTGTGATAGTTCTTATTTTAAACTATATGGAAAATTCAGTAGATTCCGAAATCTATATGATTTGTTTAAGAAATCGTTTATTCCATGGGAATGGCACTATGAGTTAAAAGAACTTTCGGAGAAATTAGGATTGATTTTTTTCTCTACTCCTTTTGATCGTACTGCGGTAGACTTCCTTGAAAGCTTGGGTGTTCCTATGTATAAGATAGCTTCCTTTGAAATTACTGATATTTCACTAATAGAGTATGTGGCTTCTAAGGGAAAGCCTGTTTTCATATCCACAGGGATAGCTACTCTCTGTGATATATGTGAGGCAGTTGAAGCATGTAGAAGAATGGGAAACAATCAATTCATACTTATGAAATGTGTGTCTTCGTATCCAACTTTGCCTGAAGAAGTTAATTTAAGAACTATACCTCATATGGCCCAAATGTTCGATTGTGTTGTGGGAATTTCGGATCATACTTTAGGTATTTCTGTCCCCATAGCTGCGGTTGCTTTAGGTGCGAAAGTAGTAGAAAAACACATTGTATTATCAAGAAGCATCGACTCTCCAGATAGTGAGTTTTCTCTAACCCCTGATGAGTTCGCTAATATGGTAAGAGCTATCAGAGAAGTTGAGAAAGCTCTTGGTAGGGTTAATTATGAGCTTACAGCGAACATGAAGGACAATAGAGTTTTTGCAAGATCTCTTTTTGTAGTTAAGGACGTAAAGGCTGGGGAAGTTCTTACAGAGGAGAATGTAAGGTCAATAAGGCCAGGTTATGGACTACATCCTAAATATTTGAAGGATATCTTAGGTAGAAGAGCTAAAAGGGATATCAAGAAAGGAACTCCTTTGAGATGGGATTTAATAGAATAAAACGATTCTTAATTCTTGGATTTTTAGTTTCTCTCCAACAATATTTCAAATCCTTTTTCGTATATTCTGCCGTTTCCTGTTACTTTCAGCTCAGGGGAATCATAGAATAAAATTTCTTTTTCTGCGCATTTCTGTAGAAATTCTCTCTGTTGTTTGCTTACTTTTTCAATGGAATAATAACCTTTTTCTACTATCTCTCCAGCCACTTCCTTAAAGTATTCTCTCTCATTTTCATCAAAGTCCGTAAGAAGGTCTACTATCTCTGTGTAGGCAATCCACGCTTCTTGCTTTAAGAACTCTTCTAAATTTGCTCCTTTAATAACGGTGGCATAAGAAAAATTGTGTCCCGGTAATAGAAAAGAGTTACAAAGATACCCCCTTGAAGGCTTTACCTCCAAGGGGGTATCAAACAAT
>JAGSHR010000293.1 GCA_029855985.1 Candidatus Njordarchaeota archaeon | reverse complement strand
TTTTTTATTAATTAAACAGGTTTCAAAAATAAAACATGAATATGTTAAAAAATATAGCAATCACTATAATAATATACAATAAACGATTTTGTTGAACTGGAGGAGAAAACAATGACAGAATTTGAAATAATTTGGCATGGACACTCTTGTTTCTCAATAATCGACAAGTCTAATGGATATACGATAACCTTAGATCCCTTTAAACCAGAAACAGGACGCTTAAAGAAACCAGATATACAATCCGACTTAGTATTAGCGACACATGATCATTTCGATCACGCTAACGTTGAAGCAGTAGCTAAATGGGACGCCGTGAAATTAGTGGGTTTCATTGGAGATAGATCAATAAATCATGTTAAGATCAGAGGAGTCGAGACTTACCACGATGAGGAGGGGGGAAAGAAAAGAGGAAAAAACGCTGTATATGTGATTAACATTAATGACGGTGTATTTGTCCATCTCGGTGACCTAGGGCATATACTAACAGATGATCAAATATCAAAAATTAATGGATTTGGGAGAATAGATGTTCTTTTTGTTCCAGTTGGTGGGGTATACACTATAGGGCCAGAGGA
Organism: Candidatus Njordarchaeota archaeon; assembly: GCA_029855985.1. Next base: position 2,488 of record JAGSHR010000293.1, on the reverse strand, counting down.
AGCAGTTAAGGTAATCAAACAATTGAATCCAAGAATAGCGATTCCAATGCACTATTACCATGAAACCCTAAATAGGACCGTTTTTAAGAACCTAGCCAAACTCAGCGATTTCCTAGAGAAATGGGATGGACCAAAGAAGAAAGTCACAGAAAACAAGATTTTGATTGACACTGAGACGCTTCCAGAGGTCACAACTGTCTACATATTAAAGTGGCCTGAGAACAGATAAATTTTTTATAATATTGATTTTTAATACACATAAATCCCTATTTTTAGCTCGATCGCAGAATCTTAACGCACTCATCTTTTCTGGGGTCACTAATCCTCAGCTCATCATATAAGCTTACTAGGTTTTTACAGGTAGTTACTAGATGTTCTCTATATTTTTTCCCCAGCACTTTGAAGATTTCAAAAGTATCCTCTAAGACTTCTCGAGCACCTTTTATGTTACCCATCTCGTATAAGAGTTCTGCCTTGTACAAGTTTATCTCTCCTAGTAATGCTAAAACGCTTTCATCGCGTGTTTGCCTATAGTTATAATATAACTCATCAGTTGCAACTTCAAGGGCTTTAAACGCTTTTTTCAAATCACCTAGAACTCTCAAAATAGGGGAATAGTAGAGATTAATAAAAGAAGCATATTCCTTAACGAGACCTTTTTTTACAGCTAAATCATATAGTAGTTCTTCTGCTTCACTTAAATAATCTCTTGGATCATCACCGAGCTCGAAGAGAGTCTGGGATAGGACCGCTAGAAATTTCGAGTAAATATATCTATTATTATCATCGCTAAGATCGATATTGTCCTTGATTATAACCTCTATTTCCCTTATGAATTCCCTGGCCTCTTCACCTAAAAAAGGAATTAGATTAATAAGTTCAATTATAAAATGAGTTTTAATATTTTTGTCCCTTAAGTTTCTAATCTCCTCGATTATATGTGGAACTAGTTTTTTCCCTTTTTTGATATCTTGTTCTTTTGCAGCATTTGCCAGTTCCGATAAAAGTAGCTCTAACCTTTCTATAACCTTGTTTTCCATGGAAGTTCACCTAGTAGTCACTCAAAGCACCCTCTTTTCTTGTCCTATCGTAAAAATAGTTGAACATCAATATTGCAATGGGGTACGCGATTATAATATACACCAGTAAGTAAATGATGGTCCCTGAGATCCCTGGGTGAAAAACTGTATAACCAAACATGAGGATTTTCCTGTTAGCATCCAAGGCCGATGTTAAAGGTATAACGTAAGATAAAGCCTTTACAGATGGGGGGAGCAAACTAATCGGGAAAAACACGCCACTTAGAAATTGATTAATCCAGGTAATTGCCCATCCAATAGGTTCACCTTCTTTAACTTTTATAATCACCGCTGCGCTCATTATCCCAATGGAGATATTTGCAGTTACTAGGAGAACTGTTACGATGAAAACAGATAACATCGTCGCTATGTTAATTTGAAGAGTTGCTCCCAAAAGGGCCCCGACAGTTAAAGCGAGAACTAGAAATGCGGTTGAGTACAAAAAGTAGAACAGTGAATCCCCGATAAATAGAACTGCTGGTGAAGTTTGAGTTGATAATAGACTTTCTATTGTCCCCATCCTTTGTTCTCTTCGTATAGTAAAGGATATACCTCGAATACTTGAAGTTACATAGTGTTGAAACGCGATACCTATAACGGAGAATGTAAAATAGTCCGCCAGGTAACCAGATTTCACGAGTTCTGTAGGGTTAATTATGAATGAGAGAAGATAATATGTGATAATCATTATAAAGGTGTCAATGAAGTCGAATAACCTGTTAAACCTATAATTGAACATTAATTTCCCGCGTTTAAGTAACTCAATGTAAATCTTTTCTAACACGGTCGACTCGCTTGTCTCCTGCCTGAGGACATTGAAAACATCTGTTTCATGCTCAGTTAATTTCTCAATAACTTCCAAGTTCACCCAACCTCCTTGCCTTTTCAAAATAATAATCCAAAACTCTAAAAGCCAAAAAGATTAATGGTATGTAAGCCAGCAAAACCAATGTATGATAGATTAACTCAGGATCAAACATTGATGTGTTCACTAACATAACCTTGCGAAGAAGTTCTATACCATGAGTAAACGGGACGAATTGGGATAAGAAGTATAGTCCTGGTATTCTAGATAAAAGCTGCAGAGGATAGGTAACACCACCTAAAAATTCCATTATAAAGGAGACGACTAGGACTACTGAATCTATTTGCTTGTGAAAGATTGCTAGGGCTGCAAAGATTATACCTATCGATACGTGAGCTAACACTGTTAAAATTATTATTAGAAGCACTTCAAGTAAGTTAAAGAGGGAAAGATAAAAGTGGACACCTATCAAAATTGCGGATAGTATCGTTCCAATAAACCAAACTGATGACCACAAAAAACCAAATATTGATTGGCCGATTACCCATATTTTCATTGTTGCGCCCGAAACAACTATCGATTCGAGGGTTCCAGCGTCTATCTC
>JAGSHR010000024.1 GCA_029855985.1 Candidatus Njordarchaeota archaeon | reverse complement strand
TTTGTAGGCTTTTACTAGTTTGTCGATGAATTCCTTGAACATTGCCTCGTATCTTAGTATCCTCTTTCTCCTGTAAGTGAACATGTTTTGTTTCAAAGCTTGTTCCCTCACTAGTTTTCTTCGCTGTGTTGTCTTTTATTGTGTTTTATGTTTGGGGTATTTGGTGTAGTTCTTCTGCTAGGCTAATTATGTGATCCTTGTTTTCTAGTTTTTGTTTGTATTTTTCTGGGATTTCTTTTGCTCCTGTTTCTGCTCCTTTTATTGCTCCTGTGATTGCCGCATGCGTGTCCGCGTCTTCACCGGCGTTTACTGCTTTTTGTATTGCTTCTTCGAATGTTTCTGTTGTCGCGTATGACCATATTGCTATTGGCGCGCTGTGTGCCACGTAACCAGTGTTCCCAATTTCCTCCACGGCTTTTGTCGTGTTTATTTCCTCTGTTTCAACAAGTTGTTTTGCTTTAAGAAGGTTCACGTAAACGGTGTTCTTCAACCCGAGCTTCTCTAATGTGGATATGACCTCGTTAACCACGTTTATCTTTTTCCCGCCACTAATTGCTTCCTTTATCGCGACCGCAACTGCTAATGAACCGGTCACTGCTTCCTCATTATAATGCGTTATGATGCAATCGCTTCTAACGTACTCGTAGAGTTCCCTTAAAGAGTCGTTGTGAGCGTAGAGTGCTATTGGTGCCACCCTCATGGCGCAACCGTTACCGGCGGCGAAAACATCAATGATACCACTTTTCCTCCAGTCGCGTAGCCTCGCATATCTCTCTAGGGCTTTTCTCGTTGTTAAACCGATACCTCTTAGGTTCCCAGAGAGATACCAGCGGTAATAACTTTCAGCAATTTCGCTCGGGTTGAATCCCTCATTGTTAACGATTGTTTCCGCTAGGTGAATTGCCATGAGTGTGTCATCAGTATACTTCAAGATACCGTTGTTTTCCTCTAAGGCTTTCTTGTAGATTTCCTCTATGGACAAGTTCACCACGACATAGTGTGGTAGAAACTCAAATGGTGCTCCCAGGGAGTCCCCAATAGCTAACCCTAGGAGAGATCCTTTAAATTTATCTAACATCTCACTCATCTTGATTCACGGGAAAACAACACATCTCTATAAACTTTTATCCCCTTGGATTATTTTAGCGTTTTTGTCCCTGAATTTTTGGTGTTCTCAGGTTGTTTGAATTGTTATCGTTGTGTATCGGCGCATATCTTTGTATTAAACTGATTCTACTAGCGTTTTATTGGGTGTACGTGGTTTCTATTTTTAGTTTCCCTAGAATTACGCCAAATGAATTAGTGACTATCACGATCCTCTCTTATTGGTCTACTCGCGGTGTCTTTCTCTAGTATTGGAAGCTTTCTTATTTTTTTCCACACGTTCTAATACGCTCTCTTTTCTGAGTTTTCTATTTTCCTCATAATGAATCACTTTTGTCTTTTAGTTTTACCTTATTTTTAGTAGGCTGTCAAAACATTTAGTGTTCTTTAATAGTCGGAAAGTTAGATGTTTTTATTGTTAAGCTTGGAGTAAACATGTTTGGGCTTTTTCAGGATTCTTTTAGGGTATTTTTGGGTAGTTTAGTTTTTTTGCTATTTGGTTGATTCCTATTTTTGTTATTGTGATTATGTTGTTTTTTGTTGCTGTTGCTGTGCTTGCTGGGTCGTATCCTCCTTCGCCTCCTTGGATAATTATTTCTTTGTAGTTTTTGATGTTTATTTTCTCTGTTATTGTTTTTACTCTTTTTGAGAATTTTTCTATTTCTTCGGG
>JAGSHR010000180.1 GCA_029855985.1 Candidatus Njordarchaeota archaeon | reverse complement strand
ATATTATCGTAATGGAGATAGTGGCTGTAGTTATCACCTTGTAGATTTTTCAGATGGTGCAGTCGTAGATGATATGAATGATGAACATTCAATTTTATGTGTTAGAGGAAAAGCTAAACATTATTTTAGACAAGGAGATAATCTTGGAAACTATCTTCTAAAATAGAATATGAGAAAAATTTCCCTACCCTTTATAGTGGATTATTAATACATAGCTTTTGTTCAAAGAGTTTCGCACTCTAACCGATAGGGGTAGGGAAGCAACCTCCCCTCCCTCCGAACCGTACGAGCGATTTTCTCGCATACGGCTCTCCAGTCGATAGTTTCCTCATCGGGATTGACACGCTACAACCCAAGCTTCATAACTAGTGAAAAGCCCAAGTTTTGCGAAATAAGTATTTGGGTATTGTTTATGTGCATTGATGTTTTTTCCAAAACAGTTCTTTTTCTTATTGCGTTTAAGCAAAATCGCTCTTAATCGTCTTCGTACAAAACCATCATTTGAATTAAATGTAGTCTTATAAGCATGTTTGAAATATTCAAACCAACCCCTTAACATAGGGTTAAGGTCTGCTATAATCTCATTGATACTTCCTGAACGAGAGCGTTTTGTTTTGGCTCGTACTTTGTCTCTAAAACTCTTCAAACTCTTGTTACGAACAAATCGTTTTCCTGCTTCAAATCTATAACCCAAGAACTCAAATCCTTGACCTTTGATAGAAGCATTACCTATATTAGTCTTATCAGGGTGCAGAGTTAAGCCAACATTATTGACCCACTCTTTAACCTTTTCAAGAGCTAACTCGGCTTCTTTTTGCGTTTTAGATAAAATTACAAAATCATCAGCATAACGAACAACTTTTAAGCCTAAATCTGTTAGCATAACATCCATTGGGTGCAGATATATATTTGCCAACAAGGGGCTTAATACTGCTCCTTGTGGTGTACCTGCTATTGGAGTCCAGTTTTTAGCACCATCAATAATATTCTGTTTGAGATATTTATGAATTAGATTTAGTAATGAGTTGTCACTTATCTTCTCTTCTAAAAGTCTCATTAGATTATCATGTGGGATTGTATCAAAATAGCTTTGTATATCTGCATCTACGACCCAAGTATAGCCATCTTTAAGTAGATGGTCAACTTCTCTTAGTGCGTCTTTGCATCCTCTTAGTGGTCTAAAACCGTAACTCATATCAAGAAATTCATTCTCAAATATTGGTTCTATTACCATTTTAATTGCTGTTTGAACTATCCTGTCTTTTATAACTGGTATTCCTAATGGTCGCTTTTTACCTCCAGCTTTTGGGATATATACCCTTTTAACTGGTTGAGGGTTATAACTTTGCTCTTTCAAGCTTTGCTCTAACTCTTGTAGGTATGTTTGGGCTTTATGCTCAAATTTCTCTATACTAACTTTATCTATTCCTGCACTACCTTTATTGGATTTCACTTGTTCCCAAGCGATGTTCAAGGTCTTTAGAGAATAGACTTTATCTATTAGGCTAAACCATTTACCACCTTTGACTCCGTTATCCAGAGCTGTCAACATATTTCTTGTCCATATTGATGTCTCAATCCACTCCGTCGAGCTAGATTCACTACCTTGTTTAGTTGTCTCCAACACTGCCGATAGTTGCTTTTGCATCATCTTTTATTTCCTTTCTATATCTATCTTCCTATCCCCCTTTGCTAAACCCAAGTTTGGTCATTGGGTGTTTCGTAAGAGAGAGGTATCATACTTAAACTACTTTCACTCGGTTCAATACTTACCTATGCTTTTTCCACCTAGTCTGTTCTAGCTATTCTATGTTTAAGCCTAACTCTTACTGCACTACTATGAGGACTCTGACTCCTGCAAATTGTCACTTCAATCTACAGGTCTCCCCTCTTTTCTCGTTCAATCTTCTTATCATTCCATCCTCAACCACACGATACAATCTAATAATCGCTTTATCCACCATAACAGCGTTATTAGTGTTTTTCAGACTTCGTCACCACCTAGCAGACTCGTCATTGTATTATGCCGAATCAGGTTCGTTATCCTACGGACTGATAATTCGCTTCCAATTACTCCCCACCCTACTTCACAGTAACGCAGTTATTTTCAGCTACAAGGTTATGGTTTACCTTGGTAAGGACTTACACCTTACTGGTTGAACGCCTTCGAGGGCGTACTAGGTGTGACCATGTCACACAAAAATAAAAACCAAAAAAGGAGAAAAAATGAGATTATGGATAACAATACTACTTGTCACAAGTTTTTTAAGTGCAGGAGATAAGATAGCCCTACTAATAGGAAACAACGACTACACTTTCCAACCACTAGACAACCCTCTACACGATGTAGATGGTATCTACAAAACACTAAAAGAGATAGGTTTT
>JAGSHR010000199.1 GCA_029855985.1 Candidatus Njordarchaeota archaeon | reverse complement strand
GGAATAACAGTGTACCCGTATCCAGGCGCCCTCATCGTGTACAAATCAGCAAACGAGGGGCTTCCAGAATTCGATGAAAAGAAAGCTAAAGAATACTTCGAGGCAGTTACCGATTTTCTAGCCAAAAATTTGGGTGAAATCTTGGAAAAAATTGAGAAAAAGTGATTAATCACTTTTCACTATTTCTTTATTTACCCTTAAATTTTGGTTTTCTTCTGGATAGGAACGCGTCAACGCCTTCGTGAGCGTCCTCTGTTGAGAATGCTACACCGAAACCTAGAGCTTCGATTGTTTGACCTACATCAACTGGGATATCTGTTCCAAATGTCGAAGCGTACTTGATAAGCGCTAAAGCTAATGGTGGCTTGGATGCTAACTCTTTCGCCAATTTCCTTGTGTAATCTTCTAATTCGCTTTTTGGTACAACCTTGTTCACTAAACCGATTTTCTCGGCTTCAAATGCGCTAATGTTTCTTCCAGTCATTAATATTTCCTTTGCTCTACCTAATCCAACTATTTTAACCATTCTTTGTGTTCCACCTGCACCTGGGATGATACCGAGATTTATCTCTGGTTGGCCTAGGATTGCATTATCACCAGCGATCCTAATGTCACATGACATTGCTAGCTCGCATCCTCCACCTAGAGCGTAACCATTTATCATGGCGATTACTGGCTTTGGTATTCTCTCTATTTTATCAAACACTGACTGGAACTTCCTTGAATCTATGAATGCTTGGAATCCGGTTAAACCAACGAACTTTTTGATGTCTGCTCCAGCTGAGAATGCTTTTTCACCTTGACCTGTGATGATTATGACCCTTGTTTCTTGGTCATCCCATAAATCAGTCATTATCTCGTCTAGTGCTTTGAATACGTCTTTGTTTAGAGCGTTTAATTTGTCTGGTCTATTTATGATGACCCACGCTATGTTTTCCTCTTTTCTTAGAATCACGGGTCCATATTCTTTTACTTCAACTTTGTATTTATAGAAACCCTCACCAGTCTTAACACCTAATTTGTTGTTGTTAACCATCTCCAATAGCAGAGGATCAGGAGTGTATTCCTCGCCGTATTGCTTCTTTTCTTCAAGTATTTTAACAACTCTGTCAATACCCCACTCATCAGCCATTTCTAGTACGCCCTTGGGGTAGTTCAATCCAAGTTTAACTGCCTTGTCCACGTCTTCTGGTGTTGCAACACCCTCCCTGACTAGCCATGCTCCTTCATTGATAGCTGGAGCCATTATCTCTTTAGGATCCACTTTAAATCCAGCTTCTTCAGGTATGGTTGGTCTCGCATATTTTCCTGGTGCTGGATAGTCATAGAATCCTTTTCCTGTTTTCATTCCGAATTCTTTCTTTTCGAATTTCTCTTTAAAGTCTGGACATATTTGTGCTTTGTAGCCTCTCTTTGTCATTGCTTCGAATACGAAATAGAATACGTCGATACCACTATAGTCTGCTAACTCGAAGGCACCCATTGGCAATCCAAGCTTATACCTAAGTGCACTGTCTATCTCAATGATTGAGTATCCCTTTCTCTTAGTTAACCAACAGGCTTCGTTTAATACTCTTCCAAGTATTCTATTAACGATAAATCCTGGAACATCCTTGTTAACTATTACAACTTCTTTTCCAAAGCTTTCGGCGAGCTTTCTTGTTATTTCCACAGTTTCATCGCTTGTTTTGTTTCCTCGTATAATCTCGACAAGTGGGAGAATCACTGGTGGATTGAAGAAGTGCATTCCAATGACTTTTTCGGGTCTACTTGTCGATTCTGCTATCTCGGATATTGGTAAGCTACTTGTGTTTGTTGCTAGCACTGCGTGCGGAGGTGCTAGTTTGTCTAGCATACTGAATACTTCCCTTTTAAGATCCATTCTCTCGGGTACTGCTTCTATGACGAAGTCTGCGTCCTTTACTGCTTCCTCCATATCAGTTACAAAGTGTAGTCTACTCATTATTTCATTAGCTTTTTCCTCAGAGAGCTTACCTTTTTTAACCAATTTACTTAGGCTCCACTGGATCTTGTTCTTTGCGTTGTCTAGAAACTCTTGAGCGATATCCCTGACGTATACTGTGTACCCAGCCATAGCGGCGACTTGTGCTATACCGTGCCCCATTGTTCCAGCGCCAAGAACTGCGATTTTTTTAATTTCCATTTTGTGCACCTATAGAAATATTTCACTAATTCTGAAAATTTTTTTAGTTTTAAAAGTAGGATAATTATAATCAAAAAGTTAATTAAGGAAAAATTCTATTGATTGAAAATCAATAGAGAATAGTTGCCATTTTTGGTGTAACTATTGGATAAAACCGAGCAGATGCAGAAAAAAATTTCTGTTGGTAGCAAAATTCTAGTACATTGTCCGAAGTGCCAAAAAATTGACTACTTTATCGTCACTGAGGACCACTTGAAGACCATTAATCAATCAGGGATAGCGCAGGTTGCATTGGACCATGGGGATCATGTTTGCCTTGTTACATTTGATCAGTGGGGATCAATAAGGGGAACATATGTTTATAATAAGGCTAGAAAACAGAAGAACAATTTTGGTTTAACAGAGTTAAAGAAAACTGTTTACGAAGAAACTCCTTTTGAGGAACTTATATTGTACTTCTTCGAATACGCCACTAATACTCTAGAAGCATATGGTCAAAGTGAACCTGAAATAGAGAGGGACATAATAAAGTTAATTCAAATCTCAACGAAGATAGAGAAGAGCTTAAAGGTGAAGTATTCAATCCAGAAAATGAAGAAGGGAAATACGGAACTTATATTTGGTTTTGGAAAAACGGGAATACTTATACTTGTTTCAAAAAAACCATTGGACGCGGACATCGATTTGAAGCTCACTGATTGGGTTCTTCACGCTATTCAAAAACTATAAAAATAGTTAGAACACGTCTCTCGATTTTTCCTGTTTAGAATAAAGAATAAAAAACAAAAATTTGTAAGAATGAAAAGCTTTTAGGGAGTTTTAGCCCGGCAGACCAAAGTAGGCTGCTATTCCTGGAGCAATGTAGCTTAATAGTATCACGAGTATTAATCCTATGGCAATCATTAGGACATATATTTGAACGATCCCAACACTTAATCTTCTAACTCTGCCGCCAAAAACTAACATTATTTTGCCTATTCCGTTTACAATACCATCTATCACGTACCTATCGAAGAAATCGGATGCTGCAGCTACGGCCAGTCCAGCATATCCTATAGCGTTAACTATCAGGTCAATTACGTACCTATCAACGAGGTCTAGGAAGTGTGATATGCCCCTGTAAACGAAGTCGTACCCAATGAATTGGTAGAAGTCATCCATGTAGTATTTTCTGCTAAGTAGTGAAGCAATTGCTCTTGTTATTGGGTTAGTGTATACCCAGCCTGTTGGTATCTTTCCTGCAAAGAACGCTCCGTATGCCAACACGAATCCGACTATTACCATTGTGAATACTAGCCCAGATAATGCTAAAGCTCCGCCCTCAAAGAGGAACTCAGTATAGTATGGTACAAAGTGAACACCTTCAACTAACCCGTTTAATTCTACCTCCATGTGGAAGTTTGTTAGGTACTCCCCTACAAATTTTATGAATCCCGCGCCAAACCATGGTGAACCAAAGAAACCGACTACAGTAGTTAGGGCGGCTAACACGATTAATGGTCCGGTCATTACCCATGGGGATTCATGTACTTCTGTGTGATGAACCTCTATTCCCTCTTCTTCTAATAGTTTCTTTGCTCTCATTTCACCTGTGAACGTGTAGAACCATAATCTGAATATGTAGAACACTGTTAATAATGCAGTTATGACGGCTAACCAGAAGAGTATTGCGTCTCCACTCTCCATTGTTACCTCAATTATTAGGTCCTTACTAAAGAATCCTGAGAATGGTGGTATTCCGGATAATGAAAGGGCTCCAATAAGCATTGTTATTGAGGTTATTTTCATTTTCTTTCCAAGCCCACCCATGTATCTAATGTCCCTAGAAAGGTAGGGGTCATGTACGACTTCATGCATTGCGTGTACTACGCTTCCAGCGGTGAGGAAGAGTAGTGCTTTGAATGTTGCGTGGCTGAACAAGTGGAATAGCCCCGCTCCATACGCTCCGACACCGAGAGCTAACATCATGTAACCGATTTGGCTTATTGTTGAGTATGCTAGTATCCTCTTAATGTCATATTCTACTAGAGCCATTGTTGCGGCTATAAACGCGGTTATTCCCCCAACATAAGCTACAAATAACATGCTATCCGCAGAGCTGACAATTATTGGGTATGCCCTTGCCACCAAGAATACACCAGCTTTAACCATTGTTGAGCTGTGTAGTATAGCTGAAACGGTTGTTGGACCCTCCATTGCATCCCATAGCCAAGGCATTAGGAAACCTTGAGCACTTTTACCCATGGCTCCTAGGAATAAGAATACACCGATTAATGTTAACGTGTAGGGATCAAGGAAGTGTAATCCAAATAGGGTTACTACTCTCTTGTTTGCCTCGATGATGTTAAGTGTGTGAGCATACGCGTATATCAATGCGATACCTGCAACGAAGAATATGTCTCCAAATTTTGTTGTTAGGAAAGCTTTCTTTGCGGCGCTAGCTGCCAGGGGCCTCTTGTACCAGAAGCCAATTAATAAGTAGGATGATAAACCTACTAGCTCCCAACCAATGAATAATGTGAGGTAATCTCCAGCCATTACGATTGTTAGCATGCTCCCTATGAATAATGTCATCTCAGCATAGTATCTTGCTAGGCCCTCCTCTCCATGCATGTATCCTAGTGAGAATATTAGAACGAGTGTACCTATTAATGTTACGAGGAAAGCCATGAACGTTGAGAGTGGATCAACGTAAACTGATACTGGTATGGATACTTCGCCTATTGGAATCCAGTTGAACTCGAATAGTTCAGGTTCTGCCCCGAAGATTAATTGCGCAAATGCTATCGTTGATAAGATAAAGTCAATCAGAGCGAACGCTATAGCGATATATGCCCCTTCCTCCGGTGTTTTCTTGCCTAGAAAGAGAATAATTGGCATACCGATGAATGGTAATATTGGGATTAACCATGCATAATCTATCATTTCGAATCCCTTCAGATTTCCTATAGGTCGAAACTACAAAAACTAATTTAAGCGCAATAATTTAACTCGAAATTACATACTACCAAGATAAATCTTTTTTAGTTAAAAAATAGAAGATATAAATGTCTATATACCTACACCTTTTTTAAGATTCAAGATTTATAATAATAGCGTCCTAGTTATTTTGGGTGTCACAATGAAGTTCCCTGTAGGCCTACTACCCGAAGATAAAGTTAACAAACTACGAGAAGAAATCATCAGCTCAGTTAGAGATAAGTTTGGTGATAAAGTAGAGATAGCCGAAGAAATGAAATGGCCTAAACACGTGGGATTCAAAATAGTTGACCACAGTATCTACGTTGACCTATTCAAGCACTTGAAGAAAAAGGGATTCGCTCAACCAACCTTAATAACTGGCGTAGATTGGCCAGACAAAAACATAATAGAGCTTATTTACCATCTAAACCGAATGGATTCACCAATAGTCGCTTGGGTTCGCGCGGATTTGGACCGAGATAATCCAGTAGCTCCATCAATAACCCCATTCTGGAAAGCCGCAAACTTCCACGAAAGAGAAACATACGAAATGCTGGGGGTCACCTTTGAGGGACATCCCGATTTGAGAAATCTCCTATTGCCCCACGATTGGAACCTCGGACCACCGCTTAGAAAAGACTTCAAGATTCCCATGGACCCCTATGGACCAGATTACCCATGGAAAGAACAAATATCTGAATTCTATAACCCATACCGTGAGGATATCGAATTTGAAAAAGATACAGAATACTATTTGCACATGGGGCCACAGCACCCTGCACAGCACGGGTTGTATAGAATCCTCCTCAAGATGGATGGAGACACAATCGTAGAAGCATGGCCAGACTTTGGATACATACATAGGGGAATAGAGAAACTAGCAGAAACAAGAGACTACGAGAAAAACATAGTGCTAACCGATAGAATCTGCTATGTAGCGGCTCTATCATGGAACCTCGTATACTCAATGGCCGTTGAGGACCTTGCAGGTATCGAGGTACCCGAATTTGCGCAGTGGATGAGAGTGCTCTTAGCTGAGTTACAGAGAATCGCCTCTCACCTCATCTGGTTATCAGCAATGTCGGGGGACCTCGGAACATTCCACTCAATGTTCTTGTATCCAATGAGAGAAAGAGAAAAAATCATAGACCTATTTGACGAATTAACTGGAGCAAGACTCCTCTACTCTTATATTAGACCTGGTGGAATGGGAATTCGATATCAAGTAGACAGGGTTCCAGATGGTTGGTTTGAGAAAGTAAGAAATGTCATTAAAGACCTAAGGAAACACATGAGGGAATACATGGACATGACATTGTCCAACGAATCATTCTTCATTAGAACAAAGGGCGTGGCTCCAATAAAAGGAATGGCGGCAATAGAAGCTGGAGCTACGGGTCCGATACTCAGAGCAGCGGGAATAGAATACGACATAAGGAAAGTTGATAAATACTTATACTATGGAGACCTAGACTTTAAGATTCCAACAGGTAAAAACGGAGACGTATTCGACAGATGGTGGGTTAGAGTAAGGGAAATAGAAGAATCAATGCACATAGTGGAACAAGTTCTCGATATGATGCCAAAGCAAGGTGAGCTAAGAGCAAAGGTAACTGCAAGACACTATAGAGCTAAAGGCGAGGGATTCGCTAGAGTCGAAGACCCAAGAGGAGAAGCAATAATCTACATAATTGGTGTCGGTAAACCCCAGCCATATAGATTAAGAATCAGGAGTCCAACGCTCTCAAACTTCCAGCTCTATCACTATGTGCTCAGAGGCGCAAGACTAGCAGACTACCCTGCTATAACCGGTAGCTTTGATAGTTGTATCCCCGAGGTAGATAGATAAAGGAGGGTGACGAAATGTATATGGATCCAAATTATCTTGATTTAGGCCTCGCTCTGATAGTAGGCCTCGTTCTTTTCGGGTTAGCCATAATCATTAATAGGATAATTAACGCAACAGGCCCACTAGCTATTGTAAAGGCGAGAGGTTTAAAGAAGGAAGTTTATAAGAAGATGCCCTACGAGAGTACAGAGGTTCCTATTGGTGAGACAAGATTTAGATTCAACGTCGAATACTATATATTCCCATTAATCTTCCTTGTCTTCGATGTTTTCTCGATATTCTTGTTCTTGTGGGCAATACAATATCAACCAGTCCTAAGTTTATCAAACTTCGTGATGATTACAATAATTGTTTTCTTAACTGTAGGTTTATTCGTTGCCCTAATAAGAGATGGATCATTCCTACTGACATCACCCCAGTTATCACCTGAACACATTGAGTTAGTTGAAAGAGCTGCAGAGGGTGATGATGAAGCTATTGAAGAGTTCCTAAGAATAGAACCTTTAACCGTGTACAAGAAAGAACCAGCTGTAAAGATTAGGGTAAGTAAAGGTCTAGACGAGAAAGACCCCAGGAAATTATTACAAGTAATTGAAGAAGAAAACATGAAAATGCTCATTGACCCTGACACTGGTGGATCCGCCATTTTAGCTCCAGTCAGAAGTCTGTTAAGGAAGGGCTTGGGGTGGTTATTTAACTGGGGTATCGCTAAATCACCATGGATTCCACACTTAGGTATTAAGTGTTGTTCAATTGAAGTTCCATATGCTGTTGGTGTGTCAAGATTCGACATGGAGCGTTTTGGTGTAGCACCTTCTGCTGCCCCCAGGCAAACAGATGTCCTAATAGTTAACGGGCCAATAACAAAGAAATTCGCAGCTAGAATAAAGGCTCTATATGATATGATGCCAGAACCAAAATTCGTAATTGCTTTGGGTGAATGCGCTATTGTCGGCGGACCTTTCAAGGGAACTTACTCTCTAATTGAGGGAGTAAACAAGATTATACCTGTTGACATTTACGTTCCAGGTTGTCCACCTAGACCAGAGGCATTCCTAGAAGTACTAATCCACTTCAGAAAAGTCGTAGATAAGAGGAACCTCGAACTAGGATTAAGCGAATCCACTAAAGCATTCAAGGAAGAACTCAAAGAGAAAGTAGAAAAAATACTCGCAGAATTGTAAAAATCTTTTATTTCTTTTCAGTTTATTTTATTTTAGCCTATTAGCTTCGTAGATAAAATGGCAACAATAATATAATACCTATCTGATTTCCTAGGATAACTATTAACAGTGGTAATGTCATGGATAGACAGCGAAAGTAATCCATTAGAACGATTCTTTTGGACAAGTGTTTTAATAGCTAGTGGAGTCTCCGAGATTGCTAATCCTTCGGGTCTTTTGAGTATATTTTTAAGTGCTGTTCCATTAATTGCCGCTTTTATAGTTGCAGCATTGGATTATATTGACCCAGACAAAGATGTAGGGAGTGCCACCTTCTAATTGGCTAGGAGGGGTTTTGTTATGGGTTATGCTTGGTTTAAACACCCCTTTTATATTTTTTTATTAGCTGTATACCTTTTTCTTGTTCCAGGTACGATAACAGCTTACTCGGACTTCTACGAATTTGAACCGATAATGTTTTTTATCCTATTCGGCATTTTCAGTGCAACTGATAATATTAGAGTTGTTGCGATAATAGGTGTTAAAAAGAAGGAAAAACTCTGTGAACCGAGGTACTACTATAAGCTTACTTTGTTATCGACGTTTGCATTTATGGTTCTAATGGCGGTATATTATTACACAGTGAGAACACTTTTCTTTGAGAAATTTCTGCCATTAACACATTTACCCGATTACATAAACTATTACCCTTGGCTGTATATAGCATATGCGTCAAATGCACTATTCTTCATAAACTCCAACATGCTTCTAATTTACCTAAGTGACCTAATCAAAGTAAAGAAGTTTCTAGTGGACGAGATTCCTTCCACAATTAGGGGATCCTTCGAATTTATAAAAGGAAAGGACAACGCGGTTGCAGGATTCTTTCTAGGTTACGGAGTAGGGTTAGGGTCAGCAATTTACGCATTTCCTATTTACTATATAATCGATGTGATAAAAGGAAATACAATAGCTTCGTCTCCAATTTTTTATTTTGTTACCCAAGTGCTTATGGTTTACTCTATAGTTACTCTTGCGATTTCTCTCTTCATATTTTGTTATTTAACATATAAGATTCTGAGGGGCGACTATTTTCACAGATTAATGAATTGTGTTAAGGATTCCAATGAAACTAATTCTTCACGAATAAGAGAAGGGAAAGATGATGATTGTTGCTCTTCAAGTTAGATTTTTTGCAGGAAAGATTAATCTCATTCTGTTGGAGGGTGGATTTCACAAAATGTTGGGGGTACTTCAACCTTAAAATCAACCAATAAACTTATAAATAATAAATACTGTTTAAACATTATCTTTATCTTTAATAACTCTAAAAACGAGCTAAATACATAGCTCGGGTGTCAGGGATATGCCCAACAAAATAAGTAAGATGTTTATATTATTAACGGTTCTCTCTCTCGATTATACAAATCGCCAGTGCACCCATCCCAGGAGTTCTCGTTGTTAAATTCAGTTCAGATTCTGCGGTTAACTTAAGTGCGAATATTATAGCAGACAATGAACCTACGGTTGTCGTAGAATACGGAACACTTGAATATTACCTATCCTTAATAAGACCTAAAATGTACACTATTTGGATAGGACACGGAAACATTAAGGGAATCTCGATAAGAGAAAATGAAACGAAATCTTGGGTAGATATAAGCAGAGAAATAGAGACTAATACAGGATTAAACGTCTTTCTTTCTTGTCAATCAAGCAACTTAAAAAAGTTCACGAAATCAGTAGTAACAATCGGAGAGGGCAAAATTGATGCGAAATTTGGAGCATATTTGTCTGTATTTGTGATTACAGGGGAACCCAAATATTTAAAAGAATCAATTAGAAGATTAGCATACATTGCTATGGATGAAGCAAAACCCAAATACCTTTTGTTGGTAAACAATGGTGCATCATCAAATCAAGGCTCAACAAATCAGAATAATCATGGCGATGATAATCCCTTTATTGTAGGAAACATGTCTCTTCTGGAACTTTATTACCACATGATCACTATAGCAGTAACAATCGTCGAAACGGTTATTTTTAATAGGCTAATCCCAGAGGACCTCAGAGAAACAATTAGCGATCGAATAGCCACCTTAATATTTACGAATTCTATACCAACTTTTATATTCGGAATACTAGGGATACTTCCCCTTATAGTAGCTGGAGACATCAGCTTTGTAGATGGAATGACAGCAATAATAGGATACCTATTCGACTTCTTCGGCTACCTATTAACAGTGGTAATATCATGGATCGATAGCAAAAGCAATATATTAGAACGCCTGTTTTGGTTATGGGTATTGGGCACTAGTATTGCCTCAAAGATAACCAACCCTACAGGGCTTTTAAACATAGTTTTAAATGCTGTTCCAATAATTGCCGCTTTAATTGCCGCTGCACTAGATTACATCGATCCCGACAAGGATGTAGGGAGTACAACTTTTTAATTGACTATTGCAGGTGTTTTGTTATGGGTTATGCTTGGTTTAAACATCCTTTCTACATTTTTTTAACAGCCATGTATCTTTTTCTTGTCCCAGGAACGGTTACTGCTTACTCGGACTTCTACGAATTTGAACCGATATTGTTCTTTATCTTGTTTGGAATGTTGAGCGCTACCGATAATATTAGGGCTGTTGCGATAATAGGCGCCAAGCATAAGAATAAACTCTGTCAGCCTAAGTTTTACTTTAAATTGGTCTTGTTGTCAACTTTGGCTTTCATGGCCGTAATGGTGGCGTATTATTATGCTGTAAGAACATTTTTCTTCGAGAAATTCCTGCCACTAATGCATTTGCCAAGTTATATAAACTATTACCCATGGCTGTACATAGCCTACGTATCAAACGCACTATTCTTCATAAATTTCAACATGATCTTTATCTACCTAAGCGATTTAGTTAAAGCAAAAAAAGTTCTCATCGATGAAATCCCAAAAACAATAAAAGAATCTTACATTTTTATTAAGGGGAAGGATAACACGATTGCAGGTCTCTTTTTAGGATTAGGTACAGGGTTAGGTATAACGGGATATATAGGCCCAATCCTATACTTAATAGATGTCATCATGGGGAGGATCGAGTCTCCGGATCCAGTGTTCTACTTTGTTCCCCGCGTACTAATGGTATACTCTATCGTGACACTCATAATATCAATCTCAATCTTCACTTACTTAACCTACAAGATCTTGAAAGGCGAATACTACCATAGAATAACAAACTGCTCAGAAAAAACAAACGAAGAAAAATTTAACTCACAAACAATAAAAGAAGATGAAAAAGATTATTCCATGGGTTAAATTTGTTGGTATTCATCGTATTCTCTTATTTCTTCATTTTTTCAAAAAATGGTTATGTTTTTATGAGATTACTTGGAGATGATGGATTCTCCTTCTTATCATTCCCTCGATTACTATTGGTTGGAGGTTCTGAGCCAAGTTTAGGGCTTCATCTAGTCTATACTCACTATTAGAGTATATTTTCATTATTACTTCTCCTTCTTTAACGTATCTTCCGCCTTTCTTTGGTATTATTACTCCTGCTCCTTTGTCTTCCGGAGCTCCCGCTGCGCGTACAATTTCCATTATTGCTCTATTGTCAATGCTTGCAACATATCCGTTAACGTTGCTTTTTATTTCTGCACTGTATGAGCCCACGGGAATATCAGATGATTTCACATTAGGGTCTCCCCCTTGTGCTTCGATTATCTGTTTCATTTTTTTCAGTGCTTTCCCCGATGAGAGAATTGTCTTTGCTAT
>JAGSHR010000038.1 GCA_029855985.1 Candidatus Njordarchaeota archaeon | reverse complement strand
TATAGTGTATAGTCGGGTTTTACTGGTATAGAGTAACTGTGCTTTGTTATTTTTCTATTGAAGTATAGTCGGTAACCTGTTGCGAATGACGCATAGGTTGCTATGCCTTCTTTGATTTCACCGGTAGGATTTATGTGTGTATGTAGTTTTGCTTTTCCTAGTATTCTTTCGAGCTCTTTGGTTAATTTGAAGAACACCCAGTATTCGTAAATTTTTGCGATGTCTTTGTTTTCAATTGCTTTGTTCATGTCTTTGAATGCAGTTGTGTATGACCTGAATTCGTTATATAATTTTATTAGAGTTGAATAGCTTGGTTTTCTTGATATTACCCTTGAATTATATGGTATAGTCCTGATGTCTTGTATATCGTCCCATATATCTTGCGTTCTCAGATATTCAAGGTGTTCGACTAGACTCTTTATTTTAGTTAGTTCTGAGTTATTTACTGCTTTTGAATTATTAAGAACCTCTAGAACTCTTCCTCCCCAAAATATGAGTAGTTCAAGGAAATATTTGACGAACCTGTTTTCTGGTGTGTCAAAACTTTCTTCCTTTGCATAATTAAGGACTTTGGTTGGGACATAGCCTTGTAGACCTTGAATCTTGAATGAGGTTGTTTTTGTTTTAACTAGATATTCTGGGTGTTGGGATATGGAGATAATTGTGTCTGGTTCGATTGAATCGACTTCGTTAGGATTAACCCATTCTTCTTTTAGAGTAAGTTTCTTATTAAGCTGATTGACTAGTGTTTCAAAGGCAGCGGTTATATCATCTTTCTTTGACCGTAGATAGTGGTATGCAAATAATTCATTTACTTCATCAATCCCTTCGTCTGATGCAAAATAAGCTGGAGAACTAATGGCGAAAGGCAGTGTAGATGATATTTTGACCAGGTCTTTGAGGATCTTTTCCAGAAATTCATTATTAAGCGTTACAAGCTGTTCAATATTATCTACGTGTTTTCCCAATATTTTTGGGATTTTTTCCGAAACAACCTCTATGTTCCACCTTAAAATTGTTTTGATATCCGTGATTATTTGTAAGTAACTCTTTCCTATATAATTGGAGAATTGTATTTCGGATAAATACAAGTCTCTTAGTTTATAGACTTTGGGTTTTTGAGTACCTACTTTTATCTTGAACTCGGCTTCTGAAACTACATAGTATGTTCTCCATTCAAGCATGTAAAGAGTCTTATTGGTCTCATCTACGCCTATCTGGTATTGAAGAGCGGTTTTTGAATTGCTTGCCTCCCGCGAATCCGGTGCATCTAGAGTGCTAATTGTAATTCCGTTACTTAGTTCAAATTGATTTAAACTTTTTATCAACGATCTAAACCCGCTTCACTATTTCTGTCGAATCATTAATGTTATGTTATTGGATGGAACAAATTATAATTGACCTTGACAAAACTTCTCGTAACGGTGTTATATAATGAAATTTTTGTCAAGATGCATGATGCATACTGCTATTCTTTGCAAAGCAAAAGAGTCGGAAATCGACGAAGATTGGGTATGGATATCCGATCCAAAGGGTCTCGATAGAGAAGTGGAGTTTGTCAAAATTAAGCATAGGTCCAACGGTAAGATTAAGAGCATTGTCGTTAGAAAACGATTAGTTGATGAAAACTATATTAGAAGCCATGGCTGTTTTTACGGCATTAATAACGATATTAAAAAATTGATAGAGGACTCGGTTAAAGGTGAAGCAAAAGATACTACTGTAATATTCATGAATAGTTGGTACAGGACTAAATTGGGAATCGATTATATGAGAAATGGAAGTGAAATTAATCTATGTATTAGTCCAGTTAGATTTGTCAGAGAATTACGTTCATTTTGGAATCATCCAGACCCATATGTAAGGTTGAGTGTTAAGCTAGGAATACTATCTGTCGGTATATCTCT
>JAGSHR010000219.1 GCA_029855985.1 Candidatus Njordarchaeota archaeon | reverse complement strand
GCCTGAGTATGTTGTTGAAGGCGAATTTTTCTCGTCTAATGATGAGAATGCCGTTTTGCTTGATAGGCAGGCTTTTCTTTATTTTAAGTCTATTGGTCGTATTAGTGGGGTTGGAGACGTTTTAGGTTTTACTTTTAGGCATGTTTTTTGGAATAATGGTTCTGAGATTGTTGCCAGTTTTAGCTATGTTGTTAAGGGTGTTGTTTCCAGTCCAGCTATGGATGCTCTCGGCTCATCAATTACTGAGAGGAATGGCTTTGCTGGCTATATTATTATGCCTGTTAACACCTTCCTAAAGTTCTTTTATGTCCTCTACGAGAAATTTTGGAGGAGGGGGGTATACGATATCCTTACACCTGATAGTGCAATTGTTGTTCGTGTTAAGTCTGGTTATAATGTTGACGCTGTGGCTAAGGAAATCAAGAGAGTCGTGTCTGAGAAGTTTCCAAATGGGGAGGTACTTGTTTATATACCTGAGAGGACTTGGCAGAGGACTGTTGAGAAGGAATTTCGTGAGATGGTGACTTATCTCGTTTTTTCTTTCGCCTTGATAGCAGGCATATTATTTTGGGACGTAGGCACAAGGAAAAGGCTTATATTGTTACTGCGGGTAATGGGCTGGAAAAGAAAACACATTTTGATATTATTCGTCTTTAGATATGTTATATTAGCTGTCTTAGGGAGTCTAGTAGCAGCTTTTGTTACAGCTGGAATATATGTTCTTTTTGGCGTTTCGTTTGCTAAAATCTTATTGGTGTTAGTGAGGTATTATTTTCTCACTGTTGCTGTTGTTTATGTTTTGGTTACTTTGATTTTCTCTGTTCCTGCTCTTTTGAGGGTTTATGGTTTGGATTTGGAGAAGGTTCTTAGGTGATTGGTGATGTCCGGTAAGTTTTCTGGCTTTTTTTCTCTTGGTTTGAGGGGTTTGTTTGGTAGGTTGTTTGTTTTTCTCATGGTTTTTTTGGTTATTTTTAGTGTTTTTGTTTTGCCTTTTTATTTTTTTGAGGTTTCTGTTAATAATGATTATTACAAGGTTGTTTCTTTTTCTGGTGTTTATCGTGATGATCTTGATCGTGTTCGTGGTGTTGATGGGGTGTTTTTTGTTTTTGGTTTGAGGAGTCAAAGGATTTCTCTTAATGGTAGTGAGGTTTACGTTGTTTTTTGCGGTGAGGGGTCTGGGGTATTCATGGAGAGTTACATTGTTTCGGGTGGTTTGCCTTCGTCTTCTGGGGAAGTTTTGGTTAGTGAGAGTCTCCATTTGAGTGTTGGTGATTTATTTTCTTTTAATGGTTCTAGTTATCGTGTTTCAGGGGTTATTTATTCTAGTTTTAGCGTTGAGGTCTTGGATTATCCCTATGTGGTTCCAGTTATTGTGTTTTTCGATGACCCCGGGAAATACAACTTGGTTTTCGTTTTTGCGGATATTTTCAGGGATTCTGAGAGCTTAAAGCAAGATCTTAAAAACGTTTTCGAGGGAGAGGTTGCGGTTTCAGAGGTTAATCTTTTACCTGGTTTCAGGAGGCTCACTGTTGTTTCCACGTTTGTGTCATCTTTTGTCGCCACGTTCCTAGTAGCTTTCTTGTTCTTCAATGTTTACAGGAGGGAGTTCGCAGTACTACTCGGTGTTGGTTGGAAAAGGAAACACTTAGTGAAACTATTCTATTACAGGTACATAACTGTTTACGTCCTAGGTTACGTTTTAAGCGTTTTATTCTTGGCGGTCTTGTTAAGCACTTTTTTGAAAATGTATTTCTTTTTCACGGCGTATCTGTTGCTCCCCTTCCCAACGCTTCTACTTAACCTAGTCTTCCTATATTTGGTAATAATCTGGTTTTCAAATGATTTTGTGGAGGTGTTGAATGGTTGAAGGTTGTTGTTGATAATGTTAGTAAGGTTTATCGTGTTGGTGATAGTTTGGTTTATGCGCTTCGCGGTGTGTCTTTTGAGGTGTCTGGTGGTGAGTTTGTGTCTGTTCTCGGTCCGTCTGGTAGCGGTAAGACTACTTTGCTTCTTGTTATGGCTGCTCTCATTAAGCCTAGTGGTGGCAGAGTGCTTTACGACAGTGTTGACGTCACCAAGTTTTCCCCTGACCAGGCTGCTTACTGGCGTTACAGGAATGTTGGCTTTATTTTCCAGTTGCTTAACTTGATTGATTTTTTGGATGCCTTGGAGAATGTTATTGTTCCTGTTGTTCCGTATGAGAGGGATTGGGGTAAGTTTGTTGAGAAGGCTAAGGCTTTGCTTGATCGTGTTGGTCTTTCGGATAGGGTTCATCATAAGCCTTTTCAGATGAGTGTTGGTCAGCAGCAGAGGGTTGCTATTGCTAGGGCGCTTATCGCTGATCCGAAGATTGTTTTCGCTGATGAACCAACGGCTCACCTTGACTTGGAGACAGGCTCGAAGATAGTCAAATTGATGAAGGAGATAAGCGAGGAGAAGAACGTCACATTTATAGTCAGCACACACGACCCAGAAATAGCGAAAATATCAGACAGAATAATCGAAATTAGAGATGGAAAAATAGTCAAGGAAAGGTAAGATTTTCCATATGCTTGAATTATTTTTTTCTCCATTTGCTTGATTTTATTTTAGTCTTTCTTTTTCCTCTTTGATGAATGTTTCAAGGTGGTTTGCTACTGCTTTGTAGTAATTCTCTTTGGTGTTTTCTTTGATGCATTTTGTTAGTTTTTTTACCCATGATGCTATGTGTTTTAGGAAGAAGTCTCTCTCTGTTTTTGTTTTTTCTTCTTTGGGCATGTTTTCGCTTAGGATTAATGCGAACATGTACTCGAATATGTTGGATATGTGGTCGCCAAAGCTGCTTTTTGGTTCTAGTCCCATTTTTGAGTAGAAACTGTTTAGGTCAGAGATTACTAAGGGGTCATAGAGTGATTCACTTCTAAAGTAGGATTCGTGCGGTGGACATGGAACTTTTGGGTACTTGTTTATGAAGAGGCTAACGTACTCTGTCGCGATCTTTTCGTCGTTTGCATTTCTGAGAGCTTTAATTATCTCGCTGACGTTTATGTCGGTGTATCTTCCATAATCAAGTTCCTTCAAGTCCTTTTCGATCTCTTCCAGGAAAACCAGTAGTTCTTTTTTTGGGCTCATAAATGTTTTTGAGAAAAATTTATAGAGTAGGGCTCTAACTATGTCTTCTTTTTCCATTTTAACACCCTCCTACGAATACTTCATATTAAACCAAGGGCTTTCAGTTTTTTGCATTTCTCACAGTAGTAAATGTGCTCGATTGCTTTGTCATCGTTTTTCCACTTTAACCGGAGAAGTCTCTCCACTTTCTTTAATTGGGACATTGGACCTATTGGGGCTCCACAGTTCTTGCAGTAAGCCATTTCGTCCTCTTTGAAGAGATCAATTGTTCCATCTGCCACTTTGGATATATCAAAATTATAGTCGATTGAAAGGGCGTTCTCTGGGCAAACCTCTACGCAGTGTCCACACGCGATGCAGTTTGCAAGCCTAAATGTTAATTTTAATTTTCCGTCGGTTTTCTCCATGGCGAATGAGTACGTTGGACAGTGGAACACACAAACCTTACACATCGTGCACTTGATTTCCTCTATACTGATTGTCGCTGGCCCGTAAATTTCTGCGCTGAAGGTTCCCTTGGGCACCACGTTTAGTGACTTTGAGAGATCCATAATGACTCTCTTGAACTTGTTTTCGCCCTTATCGAAATATATGATGTCATCACTTGGAGGTTCAAATGGGGTTTTTCTAATGGTTTCAACTGCATTCAGTAATCCACTTTCGTCACCCACAGGCACGAGCTGAATAATATTTGGGTCAATACCAAAGGATTCAAGGATCTTCCTTGTGTAATCGAAGTTCTCCCTAATGAGGGGTCTCTTTATCCCGTATGGGCATTCTCCCGCGCAATCAATCAAAACGATGCCCTTAACTCCGCTTCTAATATAGTTCAGGATAGTGATGGGGTCCATTCTCCCAACGCAATCTAATTCCAAATTGAACACATCGTTTGACCTGAGTATGCTCTCTCCCTTTTCCAGTAAGAACTTTGATGAATAAACACCACATGAAACAACAAGAATGGGGTGAGTGTCGCCCAGGAGCCCCCTTAGATTCTCATAACTCTTGTTCAGTATCTCCTGTGAGGAACTGTGGACTTCAACGGCACTTGTTGGGCAAACAGAGGCGCAAATTCCACAACTAACACACTTTGTCTCGTAAACTTCGATTTTCCTCTCTTTAATGCTTAATGGTTTTAAAGCATCCATGGGGCAGTAATCGATGCACTTTGTGCAGCCTCGATCAAGAACGCAAACCTCGGGCTCAAAGGATGGGAGAAATCTTCTCTCAAGAAAGCCTCTCTTCACTAATCTGAGGATGTCCCTTCTTTTAAGCTTTGATTTGAACCTAGAGATTGTCATGGTTAACTGTCTTCTTGAAAGATTAGATAGGTAAGTTCCCCAATAAACTAAATATCTTTCCAGTAAATCAACTAAAACATTATTGTTGTCACTAAATAACCTTGCGTCCAATACTTTGATTAGGTGAGTTTCAAACTCTGCAACCCTGAAAACCTCGACTATCCTCGCAACGGTTTCACTATAAGGGTCACTTGCCAGCAGGATAACCTTTTTCACTTCGTTTTGAAGTTCCTCGATCTTCTTCTGGGGAATCTTATCGCACTTTTCGATACCCAAATCTATGTATTCGAGGTAATCATACTTCCCGGTGATCCTAGCCAGCGCGGTGGATAAGTCGCTCCACGAAACATTGCCTTGGTTATTAGTTGGGCAAACTACTACTCCAACTTTATCCATAATATCACCAACGTTTAGTTTTCAGGTTTACAGGTTTTAAATTTCTTGGCGATTTTGATCACCCTAGCGATTTCGGCAGCTTTAATTAATTCCTTCAATTCGCTGTACACTACTCTAAGTGTTAAATCTATATTGTCTTCAACGAAACCTCTGACGTTGAACATGAGGCCTAGCAAAGCTATAATAGCTATGCTTATCACCGAGATAGGGGTAATAAATTTTGCTATGTCTGTTTCCCCTAGATAACTGTAAATAATAAAGTACAGGTACCCCAAGATGAACAGCATGAGTAACTTGTAAATATTCAAAATAAACTTGTTGGGGTAACCGGAGAATTCAACTCCCTCATCTGTTACTGAGATTAAGACCTCGCTTGAGCGTGTCTCAAATAATGCTTTTTTCCTATAGACATTAATGCATCGTTTCCCCGATTTCCTCGTTTCAATGAAACTTCTAATCGTTGAAAAAGAGGTTTCAGCGGGCAAATCGGTTCTGAGAAACCTGTAATTTGACATTGTTTCTTTACCGAAGGCATAGTAGGGGTAGAAGTTTATTAGTGTGGCTGAGACTAGTAGTATACTCTTCTTCTCTCCTGTCAAGTTTAAGGCGTAAACTGCGAGGAGTATCCCTATAACTGTGAAGAGTATATATACAATTCTTGCAAAATTTTTACTGGCCACCAGGACAGAGACTGAGAGTAAGAACAGTACTGATAAGATATAGATGATAAACGCTGGCTTTAACATTAACGTTAAATCAAACAAAACAATCCCTCACCTAATGACTAATATTTTTCAAGTCAATGACTATATTTATCTCACTTGTAAATATATTCAAATTTAAAATAACTATTCCAGTATAATAAGATAAAAAGACCTTTCGCTAAAAAGAGGTAAAAAATAATGCAGTCACTTGGACCAATGGAATTATTGTTAATACTCGGAATAATACTAATACTATTCGGCCCTAAGAAGTTACCAGAATTGGCAAGAGCGGTGGGAAAAGCGAGGAGAGAATATGAGACCGCTCTCAAGGAGCCACTAAAGGTGGATACAGAGACGGAAACTGAAACCAAGAAGTCAGAGAAGAAAGAGAAAACCGAGGAGGAAGTGCTACTAGAAACAGCCAAAAAACTTGGAATCGACACAGAGGGTAAAACAATAGAAGAAATAGCGGACGAAGTATTAAAAAGAGTTCAAGAAAAACAATCCTCATAAGGTGAATCTAGGGGAACCCAAACCCCTTACAATTTTGAAAAATTTTTGTTTAAAATTCTCGAAACTTCTGTAAGTTTATAGGCTATTTGGGAATAACAGTAATCCAGGTTTTAATTATGTTACCGTTTGACACAATCGTAATATTATCACTCTACTACATTCCATTGATTGCTTTCTTCTTATGGGCCTCAAAAGCAGACTACAATAACACGGTTTGGTTGATAGTATGGGCGTTCATAATATACTACCTTGTTTACAAGTCCTATGACTACGCCAATGAAGTTCTAATCTTAGCTTTGTTTTTAGTTGGATTTGCAATCGTTAACATACTAGGCGTTCGGTTATTTATTGATCAATCGCTGTCTGAAACAACAGGGATAATGTCTCCAGTACCAATTAAATTCACGCTTAGAGCTGTTAGGGAAACATGTATGGAGATTCGAGGAGACTGGTATTGCTTAAAGAAAAATGGGGGAAGCGTTAAAATTGGTAAGGTGTGGGTTAACTGTAGGGTAGAAAGGTTGAAAAGAGGGTTGGTCATTGGGTTAGAGGGCAAACCCGATAGTGAAAGCTTCTTCACTGCTATGAGTGTTTCACTATTGTATTCGGTATTCTTTATTTACATGAATTACTTTGCGTCATCTTTTGACATTGATGTGATGGGTTACCAGTTTTATTCCCCAATATTTTCAATCGTTTTCGCACTGGTTATTGGACTTTCCATGACTAGTATAAGAAAGGATATACTGAGAGTTCTCAGCTTAACAATTATAAAGCTAAGGGGCAAATTAACTAAAGCTAGAGAGCTCTATGAGGCATTGCAAATAATGGCACTCGCAGAGAGAGTGAAAGAAAAAAAGAGAAGAGAAAAGATAAGAAAAGCGGCGGAGTTAGCGAAGGCCCTTGAAATAGCTAAGAAGATAACTGGTAAAAAAGCTGAGACCGAAAATAAAGAGAGCGGAGAGGTAAACGAGAAATCCGAAGAGTAAGCTTACTCGAAGTGAAAAAGGGAGTTGAGATTCATATGACATCAGAAGTCGATATGGAAATGGAGTTATGGGAACACGTAGAAGAACTAGTAGAACGGGCTAGAAAAATAATTATAGCATGGTTCACAGCAATGATATTCGTAGCATTTGCCCCATCATCCCTATTAAAGTACCCGCCAAGTTTAAACCTTGACTTTAACTCTAACTATGAAACAATCGTCGGAGCCTTTATTGAATACGTGAAACAACAAACGGCGCCCCCAAACATCCTTTTAATCGCCGGTACATGGACTGGATCAATAGAATTGTATTTTAACGCCGCAATGCTTTTGGGTTTTATAATTGCTTTACCTGTTATCGCGTACGAGATTTACGCGTTTGTTAAACCTGCTTTGTACCCAGAAGAAAAATCAGCTGCCTTCAAATTCGCTGCATCCTTCATTTTCCTGTTTGTTCTCGGTGCACTAATATCTTTCTACATTGTGATACCTGTCACGCTTAGAATACTAACATACTTCATTGATATGATTGGCGCTCAACCAATGTTCTTCGTTGACGATTACTATAATTTCATTTTCTTATCAACAATACTAATTGGCTTAGTGTTCACGTTCCCGAATTGGGTTTACATTCTTGTAAAGATAGGGCTAATAGATCACGAGGACTTGGTTGGGAACAGAAGGAACTTTATACTGGGTGTAAGCATAGTTACAGCGATTTTGACACCTGATCCTACGCCTTTTTCAATGCTCATAATATCGATCCCATTAATCGTATTATACGAAATATCCATTTACGTCGCGAAAAAAGCGGAATATGAAGTATGAATTAAAACTTTTCAAACTGTTTTTTAACATTTTCACTTAAACCATATTCTTTCTAGTCAGATTTTATTTTAGGTGTAAATACAATATTAATATAAATATACCTCTGTTAGATTGTATTTTAGCTAAAACCTCTCAAGCTTTTGGAATAAACATGAATCATAAGTAAACTTAAAAACATGTAATTTGAAAATAAAGGAAAAAGACTCTATGTTAAATTGAAAAATATTAATGGTGAAAAAATTGGCGGAATTCTCAGAAAAAGTGAAGGAAAGCACAGTAGAGACAATTGAAACATACAAGGGGAAGGCCAAAATCTACAACATAAAGAAACTAGAGGAAATGGGTTACACTGAAATTGCAAGGTTACCGTATTCCATAAGAGTGCTCCTAGAAAACGTTTTAAGAAACTACGATGAAAGATACATACTCGACAAAGATGTTTTACACACGGCAGAATGGCCCAAGGGCGCTGGCTCCACGGATGTTGCTTTCATGCCCGCAAGAGTCGTCCTCCAGGACTTCACCGGGGTACCACTAGTTGTCGATCTAGCTGCTATGAGGGATGCAGCGAAGGAGTACGGTATAGATCCTGAACTGGTTAACCCACATATTCCAAGCGACCTCATCATTGATCACTCTGTTCAAGTAGACTACTATGGGACAAGCTATGCGCTGTTTAGAAACATGGAACTTGAATATAAAAGGAACAGTGAGAGATACAGGTTATTAAAGTGGGCGCAAAACGCTTTCTCGAACTTCAGGGTATTCCCACCAGGAAGCGGTATCATACACCAAGTAAACCTCGAATATTTAGCTAAAGTTGTCCAGTTAAGAGAGCAGAACGGTGAACTGACAGCATTTCCAGATTCACTGCTTGGAACTGATTCTCACACAGTAATGATTAATGGATTAAGTGTGTTCGGTTGGGGTGTTGGTGGAATAGAGGCAGAAGCTGTAATGCTTGGTCTCCCATACTACATGGTTCTACCAGAGGTAATCGGTGTAAAACTTGTAGGTGAACTACCTGAGGGTGCAACAGCAACTGATCTCGTATTAACAGTCACACAGCTACTAAGAAAGAAGGGCGTTGTCGGAAAATTCGTGGAGTACTTTGGACCGGGAGTAAAGAAGCTAAGCGTACCCGACAGAGCTACACTAGCAAACATGGCACCAGAGTACGGAGCAACAATGGGTTTCTTCCCAATTGATGAAGCAACGATTAACTACCTTAAATTAACGGGTCGCGACCCAGAGCACGTTAAACTTGTTGAGGAATATGCTAAAAAGCTTGGGTTATGGTACAGTCTTGATAACCCAGAGCCTAGATACACTGACATATTAGTTGTTGATATGAGTGAAATAGAACCATCTGTTGCAGGTCCAGCTCATCCAGAGGATAGAATTCCACTAAAAGAATTGAAAGCAAGATTCGAAAAGATTTTAGAGGAATACAGGAAGAAGAAGGGTAAATCCTTGGGTGGAAGGGTTTCAACGGTTCTCGATATTGAGGGCGAAAAAGTAGAATTTAAAGATGGTAGCACGGTAATAGCCGCAATAACCAGTTGTACAAACACGTCTAACCCCTCTGTTCTAATAGGAGCAGGCCTACTCGCTAAGAACGCTGTAGAGAGGGGGCTGAGAACAAAACCATACGTTAAGACAAGCTTAGCACCCGGATCAAGAGTAGTGGTAAAATACCTCGAAAACCTCGGTTTGATACCTTACCTTGAAGCGCTGAGATTCCATGTAGTGGGGTTTGGTTGTACAACATGTATTGGTAATAGTGGACCTCTCCCAGAGTACATTGTGAAAGCAATAGAGGAACTTGATCTCTACGCAACAGCTGTCCTCAGTGGTAACAGAAACTTTGAAGGCAGAGTTAGTCCATACACTAGAGGAAACTTCCTTGCATCTCCCATGCTGGTAGTAGCATTCGCATTAGCTGGAAGAATAGACATCGACTTTTACAATGAACCCATAGGTTATGATCCAAACGGAGAACCCGTATACTTGAGGGATATTTGGCCATCACAAAAAGAGATAAGAGACGCAATAGAGAAGGGAATAGACTCCCAAATGTTCATTGAAAATTATAGCAAAATACAGGAAGGAGACGAAAGGTGGAAGCAATTAGAAGCACCAACAGGTAAAGTTTTCCATTGGGATGAGAACTCTACATACATAAGGAAGCCACCATACTTCGAGGGATTCAAGCTAGAACCAGACCCACCGCAAGATATTAAAGGAGCAAGGGTCCTAGTACTTCTCGGCGACAGAGTATCAACAGACCACATTTCTCCAGCTGGGGCAATCCACCCAGAAAGCCCAGCAGGAAAATACCTCATTGAAAGAGGAGTAAAAATCTACGACTTCAACACCTACGGTTCAAGAAGAGGAAACCACGAAGTCATGATGAGGGGAACATTCGCAAACGTTAGGGTAAGAAACCAACTAGTGCCCGGTAAAGAAGGTTGGTGGACAAAGTACATACCAACAGGAGAAATCATGAGCGTCTATGATGCAGCAATGAAATACAAAGAGGAAGGAATCCCAGTAATAATCCTCGCTGGAAAACAATACGGCGTGGGAAGCTCAAGAGACTGGGCAGCAAAAGGACCAGCATTACTCGGAGTGAAAGCAGTTATCGCTGAGAGCTTTGAGAGAATCCACAGAAGCAATCTCATAGGAATGGGAGTTCTGCCACTAGAGTTCGAACCTGGACAAGGCTGGAAGCAACTTGGATTAACCGGTGAAGAAGAATACGACATCATCGGACTAAGCGAAGGCTTAGAGCCAAGAAAGAAACTGAAAGTAATAGCGAGAAAGAAGGATGGATCAACAATAGAGTTCACTGTTACAGCAGCATTAAACACATGGGCAGAAGTACGCTACTACACAAACGGAGGAATACTCCCCTACGTTTTGAGAAAAATAATCAAGGAAAGTCAGAAGAAATAAAACCTAATCCTATCAATATTTTTTGGGATTGATCGAATTAAGAAAATTCTGGCTATTTTCTATAAATTGGTTTTTAACTATTCGCAGTTTTCATCTCATTTTTGCAATAGTTTTTATAGAGTACAGTGTATTATGTAACATTGGGATATAATTATATTGGGGTATGTAACATTGGAATATTACAATTTCGTTGACAGAGAGGAAGAGTTAAACCTGTTAGATAACCTTAAAAGTCAGTGTTTCGAGAAAAAAGTAAACTGTGGAGTTCTGATATATGGGTGGAGAAGAGTTGGGAAAACAACCTTGGTTAAAAAATTTGTTAGTGATAATGATGGCATAATGATCGATTGCTCATGGATAAGCGACCCTAAAACACTGTTAAAACAGGTATTAGAAACATTAAGAGGTAGAGGAGTCAATATCGATTTATTGGATAAATACGAAAAGAAACTCCTAAAAGAAAGCGAACCCATGTTAATTCTCAACTCCGCTTTAAATGCAATATTAGACTTTAGTGAATCTGTAAATCAAAAACTCATAGTAGCACTTGACGAATTTCACGTAATGTTGGAGAAGTTAGCTTACCGCATAGCTCGAGAAACAAAAAAACGAAAAGACATAGTCGTTAATGACATATTATGGTTGCTTAGAGGAATCATTGAATCAAAAAAGGCGTTCTGGATTCTAACAACATCAATGGGGTGGGGAAAACTCAAAGAATTGTATCTAAGGGAAAGCAAGGAACAAAGCCCCCTAACGGGAGTACTGTACAAATTGGAAGTAAAACCCTTAACGAGAACTGCATCGTTTCAACTGGTACAGGAACTAAATAGTAGCGCTATAGGGGATGCAGAAATAATCTACGAATTATCAGGGGGTATACCCAGAATAATTGAAATCCTAGCCTCTAACTATAAGGAAAAAGAAACAATAATAGCCACTGCTGCCAAACTAATGACCTCTGGACAATTCGATGAAATATTCGAAAATATAATCAAGTTCGTGGCAGAGGCATCTAAGAGAGATTACACCGTGCTAATAAACGCTTTAAGAGTAATAAAATGGGAAGGTTCAACACCCGAAGAAGTAGCAAAAGAACTCGTAACAGACAGAGTTTCAGCATATAACATATTAGAAGATCTAACAAAAATGGGGCTATTAGAAAAAATTAAGACCAAGGGAAGAGTAAGATACAAGATTGTTTATCCAATGCTACAAATGTGGTTAAAACTCAGAGTAAGCCCCACCAAGAGCATAACCCAAATACTAGCATCAAGAATAGGAATCATAGCAGAATCATACATCAGAGACCTCTTAAGAGAATACGCTAACAGACAAGTTAAACTCGAAATATACGACAATGAAAGCGGCACATTCCTATTGGGAACAATCAACGAGTTAAGCATAAGCATCGAAAAAGTCCTAACAAAAACAGAAACGGAAAAACGTTTAAAGAACGTTAAAAACGCCGACATAATAATCATAGACAAAAACAAGAAGGAATGGCTAATAGAAGTCAAAGCAACAATCAAACCCATAACTCACAGGGAAATAAGCAAACTAGAAAACGTGGCAAAACAGCTTGGAATAAACAATAAAATACTAGTACAACTAGGGGACGGACAAATTGAACCAAAAGCAATCAGTGAAGCAATCAAAACAAAAACCATTCTAATATCAAAGGAAGCGGTAAAAATGCTAGCAAAAAAGATAAACTACCCAATTTTCTCTTAAAAAGGGCAAATATAACAATTCATTCACCACGAGCTAGCCCCACTATAATCAACTCAAACTAATTTAGGGTCAGTTAATCATCGATTTTCCATTAAGAAAAACCTTTTGATGATTCTTTAGGACCAAAGAAAACAATACTCACTAATCACCACTTTATTTTGATCGGGGTTAAGTTAAAAGTTTTTTAGGAGACTACTTTTCGCCTAACGCCATTCTTGATGCCTTCTTTATTACTTCAGGTGAAGGATGCGGCCTATCTTTTAGAATATCAAGTATTACCATTGTCTCCACATCTTCCACGTTTGGTATTTTCTTGATTTTATCGATCATAGAGGCAAGAGAATCGATTGTTATGCATGAGAAGTGGACGGCTAAATCAAATCGCCCTGTAACACGGTAAACTGCTCGAGTCTCGTTGAGCTCAGCAATTAATCTACCCACTTCCTCTATATTTTTTGAAACCTTGATTAAGAAAATTGCTGACGCTTGAAAACCAAGGGTTTTACAGTTAACGTAAATAGTGTATCGCTCAATTACACCCAAGCTTTCAAGTTTTTTCACTCTGGCACTTACGGTTGCAACACTTATACCGATTTTTTCAGCTATTTTGTTCAAGGAAAGTCTAGCGTCCTCCATCAATACCGTGAGGATTTTAAAATCGATATCGTCAAGCTTTGCAAGTTTCTCTAAACTACTAATCATACTAATTCGCCATTTTTGAATAAATGTTTGAACTATCATAAAAAAACTAAAAATTCATTAAAATATATCGTGTATATACAATAAAAACACGTTGAGAAACGTTCGTTAAATATCATAATCTATCCTAGATAATAAGTTTAT
>JAGSHR010000146.1 GCA_029855985.1 Candidatus Njordarchaeota archaeon | reverse complement strand
TTCCAGTTTCGTGTTTCACTAGAGTTACGTGACTTCCCTTTTGTCTGCTTACTTTAAAGCCGAACTTCTTTACAAGAATTTTGATAACTTCTTCTCCAGAGAGTTTCGGAAGTTTAGACATTCATGACACCGATAATCTCCTTCTTTTCCAGTTCTTCTTTCAATTCTGGTAGTTCCTCCAAATATAACTCAACGGCTTCCTTAATATTCTCTAAAGCTTCTTCTATTGTTTTTCCTTGTGTAGTCACCCCTGTAAACACTTCCTTTACTACAAACATATCCTCTTCTTTCCAAATCACAACGTTAAGCTTCATTAATTTCAGTAGACTAATCAACTAATAAAAACTTTAATCCAAACTCTTAAATAAATCTACTTACCTTGCTCTGTTGAAAATTAAATAGAATGTTGAACAGATTTAGCCATTGTTCAAGCTTAAAGGTCTAAACGAGTCGTTACTGGAGTTGAGCAGTCTAACGAGTTCGGAAGCTTCTTTCGGACTCTTAAACGTCTTTACTATCCTCGAAACTTCGATCTTATTAACGTAACCACAATAAGGACATTTCCTATAACCGATTTTGGAGTCCACAGCAAGATATCTCCCACAAATGGGACATTCAACTACCGCGTATCTCATATCCATTTTTATCGCTGAATTCACTTATATATCTTATCTCCATTAATTCAAAATAATATTAATTCAAAATAATAATTTACTAACCATCATAGATTGATTAACAACTACTGTTAATCAAACACTACAGGCAACTTCAAATCACTCACCAATTAGAGTATAATCTCGATAATCTCAGCCTTCTTGCCTTTAATTTCTGCTTCTATTTCTGCTTCATCAACGTCAAGATAGACCTCTATCGCCTCCTTAATGTTCTCAAGAGCCTCTTCTTTAGTTTCACCTTGAGAAACGCATCCAGGCAGAGCCGGAACGTAAACAACATACCCTCCCTCTTCAGCCTCCTCAAGAACTACCCTGAACTTCATTATACCATCCTTACACTAAATGAAACTTATAACTGACTATACAAGTTGGAAAATAAGATACTACAATTTCTGAAAATTACACGAATGAACTATTTCACGGATTTGGAATTAATTTCCTAAATTATATCCACAATTATATCAAGGTCTTTCAAGGAATTGCCAGAATGTTATTAATTTTAAACTCCTTTCGTCGAATTTAACATCTCCTTAGCTATCTTTAGCGTTATATTAGCTTCTATCCACGCTGCTATTATAATCAGAATTATTGAAATCAGAGCCATTGTTAGGTATTCCTTAATGTCTTCTTTAGTTAGAATTTGTTCTTTCCTTCCAGCTAAATAGCGAATTATTTCATAGGGGACTTTGAAGCCAGCAGCACCAGCTATTATTATGGCGGGGATTTCGAAGATACCGTGAGGGATGGTTAAAAGAAAAATTTTACTGAGTGCAGTTTTACTTTCAACAGTGCTTGCAAGGATTATACCGA
Source organism: Candidatus Njordarchaeota archaeon (assembly GCA_029855985.1). The sequence continues at coordinate 3,648 of JAGSHR010000146.1, read as the reverse complement.
AAGTTATACCATTATATATCAACAGACAAAATGTAGGAATTCCAAATAATATTGAACCACCAATTAGTTGGATTATCAAAATAATATTGTTGCATAATATTGAAGTTAAGTTGCTACTTACATTTATAAAATATATTTTTGTATTATTTACTACAGCTATATCCAAAACAGTAGCAGAGATATTGGGTGCTACAGCGAGATACATGCAAAATCCGAGAACTATACATATATGGTACAATAGCACAGATGCTAAAATGATTTTGTAATTATTTTTAAGTAATTTCAGTACATTCATAATCTGGCTAAAGTAGTTATCTCGATGCAATAATCGAAGCCAAGACTATGCTAAAAGTAATTACTACTGTAACAAAAGAAAGTAATAGCAAATCACGCTTGCTTAACTCTTTTTGTTTTTTAATGCCCTTCATACCATAGTAAATAAGGAAGCTCCCTACAATCATATAACTAAATCCAAGTAAATAGGACAACATTTATTATCACCTAAAAAAATTTTTATAGTTTTATAGTAATCCTATCCCAACACCAATAAGTATGGCACCACCTAGCGTAGCGCCAGTTAAACCTAACAGAACTACTTCATTTCCGTAAAGTGCCCAAATACCACTACCTATTGCTGACCATCCAGCACCAACAAGTCCAGCAGCCACAGCACCTCTGTCGTTCACAACTCCCGCTATATACAGTCCTCCAACTATATCGCCAACAGCCAAAGGCATCACAGCCAATCCTAACATAGCCAGGCACATAGCGATGGCGAGACCTCTAAACAACCACTCTTCCCTACTCACGTGGGCATACATTCTATCCCCTCCTCAACCTTATCCTTGATAAGTTTTACCACAGCAAATATATAAAGATTTCCAACATATTGTCAATTTATCTATACTTTTTTTTTTCTAACTATAAAAAGTTAATTTTCGATAAATAAAGATAAGATTAAAATATTGATTAATCGGATGGGGAAACTATGAAGCTAATAACAAATCCGAATGCATTTTTCGAGGAGCTAAAACAAAAAGAGGTTAGGATAAGGAAACCGTTGGTAATAGTTCTGTTACTGGCAGTGATTTTGGCAACTTATCAGTATTTCCTAATGGACAAGCTATCACAAGCTTTCCCATCCGAGTTGGCCAGATTCTTCCTCGTTGGGGCTTACATAGGGATAATAGGCTCCTTCATCGGCATATTTGCCGTCTGGTTAATACTGGCGGTGATAATGCACGGCATCTCTTCTTTCTTCGATGGTAAAGGTTCCTTCAGAAGAACCTTCGAATTCACAGGTTATGGTTTCCTCCCCTCCTTAATCGGTTCTATAATAACCGTCCCAATGTCCATCTACTACATCTCCAAAGCTGAAATGCCTAAAATCACCATTGCTCAGCTACAACAAAATCCCAGCATAATAAAAACTATAATGCTCTCCCTAATTCCAAAATCCCTCATCTACTCAAACCTTATCATAAATCTCACAATAACAGCATGGTCTCTTACCATCTGGACTTTCGCCATAAAACATGCAAGAGAAATCGAATTAAGAAAAGCATTCATTACCGCTTTGATCCCTACCGTACTCTTTGGAATTTACCAATTATGGAACTTGTTAAAAATCCTTTAAAGTAGGTGATTACATGCTTAAAAGAGTCCTTCCAGTAATATTCCTTTTATTTTTAGTTATACAAACTGCATCAGCACAAGTTGTGAAGGTGGAGGTAAATCCGCAAACACTGCTTCCAAACGATGTTGCAGATTGTAAACTCGTATTCACAGCCCAACAGACGACTTACGTTAGTGGTATCACAATATTCCATCCTCAAGAGGTTCAAGTTATTCCATCTTCCTTTTCTGGAATCGGATGGATTTCCTCTGGTGCAAGCTACGAATTTCCCTTCACGATCAAAGCTAAGAAGAGTGGAATTTACACTCTAACAATTTACATCAACACCCTAAACGGAACGATAAAGCAGTCTCTAACCATCAGAGTTTTAAACCAAATGCCCGATATAGTCTTAGACAAAACCGTTTTAGCTCTAAACGAAGTAAACACAGTCCAATTCACGATAACCTCACCTCTCCCCATCAGCAACATAATAGTAGAACCCCTTTTCGACGCTAATCCTAGGATCATATACGTTCAAAACGGAAAAGGTTCTTTCAAATTCGAACCTACAAAACCAGAACCGCTCAAGTTCAAGATCTGTTTCTACAACGGTAATAACTACCACGAGGTAATTAGAACCGTTAACGTTACCTACATCGAAAGTAAAGGAGTCCTAATAAACGTCACCCCCCAATACCCAATCACGTTGATAGGCGATGTAGATAAGATAAACGTAGAAATTGCCAACTTGAGAGGAGATACGATTTACTCCGTCAACGTTACCGCGTCCAACGGAATATTCTCGAAAAATAGAGCCCAAATTCCCATGATAAAATCCGGAGAAACTGTCAAAACTGAGTTCAACCTCTGTTTCAAAAGCAGTGGTAATAAAGAGATTGTAATTGAAGTAAGCTATCGGGACGAGTTTAACAACCATTACCGTGAGAAAAAAGTCGTTACAATTGAAGTGTTAAACGAGACAGCTTTACAGTTCAGCAGTTTAGAAATCAAGCCGAGTTTAGAAGGTTTAACGGTAACTGGCGATGTTAGCAACAACGGCAGAACTAAAGTCTACAACATATTCGTCACAGCCTCAACATCCAGACAAACTAAAACTTACTACATAGACAGCTTAGATCCTTCAGACTTCGATACCTTCGAATTTACTTTCACCAACTACTCGAACACCATCACCTTGCACGTTAAGTGGACGAACGAGATTGGTGAAGTATTCGAAACTTCTAAAGTCTTTAAGGTTCCATCCCACCAGATTCAAGTGGAGTCCACTGGTAATGTAGATTACGTTGCAATCGGCGTAAGTTTGGCCGTGTTGGTTTTAGTAGCCTTCCTAATAGTATTAGCCGTAAAGAGAAGGAAATGATCGAACTAATAAACGTTTACAAGATTTACAAGGTCGGAGCGTACGAAGTACCAGCTTTAAAAGGAATCAACCTCAGAATAGAAAAAGGAGAATTCGTCGCAATAATGGGTCCATCCGGTAGCGGTAAATCCACATTACTATACCTCATCGGTTGCTTGGACAAGCCAACCAAAGGTAGTGTAATTATAGATGGGCAGAACACTTCTACACTAAACGAAAAACAACTAACCGAACTCAGAAGGGATAAAATCGGCTTCATCTTCCAGCAGTACTACCTCATCCCAACTCTGACCGCTTTGGAGAACGTAGAGTTGCCGATGGTTTTTAAGGGTGTTCCGAAAGTTAAGAGGATTGAGAGGGCTGAAGAATTGCTTGAAATGGTTGGATTAGGTAGCAAAAAAGATAGAAAGCCTAACGAATTGAGCGGAGGGGAACAGCAGAGAGTTACTATCGCAAGGGCTTTGGCCAACAATCCGTCAATACTGCTCTGCGACGAACCAGTTATGAAGATAATAAAGAGATTGAATGTTGAGAGAGGGGTTACAGTCGTTTTAGTCACTCACGATCCATCACTAAAAATCTATGCAGACAGGGTGGTCAAAATAAGGGACGGTGTGATACATGCTGATTGAGTTGGCTTTGAGAAATC